>NZ_JBANRK010000027.1:0-29697 GCF_037860795.1 Sphingobium mellinum
CGATCAGCCGTGGCGCATCATGACCATAGGACGCCGCAAATGGGCGCGTGGGTCGTGATCAATGCAGGTTGGTATTACAACGCCCGCGACGCCGGCATGGAGCTGAAGAAACCCGCCCCGACGATCCACCGAAGTTACAAAGAGATCATCGACAAACTGGCGCGGACGAAGCCTGACGGATGGACCACTATGGGCATTTTCGTTCTCAGCTCCACGAGCCCCGAGGAGCAGCCGAAGGTCGAGCGCGGACTGAACAGGCTCAGGAAGTCGGTCACCCGCAAGAAAGCGAAACCGGGCCATGATTGCTTCATGGAGATCGTGCCGCCGCTAAATCGCAAGGCAACGGTGGGCTTCTATGTCCATCAGGCGGCGCATTCCAACCTGCGGCGCGCGCATATGGAGCATTTCGCGGCGGAAGCGCTGGAGCGCGACGATGCCGCGAGCTGTGTCCTGTTCGCCAAAAATACTGATAACTGGTCTTCGCCTTACGAAGCCGTGTTGCTCGTACAGCGGCGTGAGAAAGTCGTACCAGAGATCAAAAGCTGACGGACTGCTGTCGGCCATTTACGTCTTTCAGTGTCGGCCAGGTTGGACAAGTTCTCTGTGGTTCAGGTGTCAATCAACGGAGGCTTCACTAGGAATGGTGACTCGAACACCCGCCGAAAATCTCCAAAAAGGTCCGGGGGTAGGTGAGGGGGTATCAGTCAACTTGACTTTTCAAAGATACGAGAAATCAGGTCAATCAAGGCACTATTCGAGGATCGTAAGCGCACCATCGCCTAACAAGGCTTTGATTTTCCGAAAAAATCCACGATTTATGGGCTTTTAGTCGCCTCCGAGGTACGATGCGGAGGTACAAAGCGGCTTATGGGCTTGGTCGTGAAATATATTCTGAGGCGTCCCACTGGGAAGCTCACCTTCCGCCGAATCTATCCCTCTGATATGCAGGGCGTGCTTGGCCGCGAGCTTAAAACGCCTATCGGGCACGAGGCCGACAAGTCGTGGATGGGCCGGTGGGAGGACGCGGCGAGCGCCTATGAGGCGAACGTGGCTAAGGCTCGCAGGAAGCTCTCGGGACAATTTGATCCTTTGGACCTTCCGACCATTGCCTTTCTTGCTGAGACTTTCCGCGTCGAAAGCATGGAGGAGGACGAGGCGGCCCGGTGGAGCCCCGATGAGCGTGAATTGCGAGCTGGACTGACGGCGCAGCTTCAGGGACAGAATATTAAAGATGCTGATAACTGGGCCGGTGAGGAATAGGTCCGTTGGGCCGCTAAACGGCGGGAGACCCTGTTAGCTGTTTAGTCCCGGCATCTGGAGCGGTAGGCGCCATCAGCGTGCTGCCAGTTCATCAAAGGCCTTATTGAGATGATGTATGTCAGTGCGGGTCAAAAGATCACCGCAAGCCATCTGATCTCGTGCAGTGGTTAGCAAAATCTCAAGATTTTTTAATTTCATCTGTGTGCTGTTCGGAGCTAGATGCAGCCGTGACTGAGCTTTGATGATCACCGCTGCAAGATCCAAATGACTCTGGGTGGGGTCCATTACGCTCTCCATATTATTTTTGGCGTCGAGAACGTCCCAACATGTCATCGCGAAATAGATCAGCGGAAAACTGGAAGTTGCAGGCTTTCCGTCGAAATGGCGAGCTTCGGCGCTAGCGGAACGCCGGTGGCAGTGCCGCCTTCGTTCTCCCAACGGTCCATGGCGGTTTGCAGATTGCGTTCGGTCTGTTGCGACAGGGCGCGGAACGCGCGTTCCCGTGAAGCACCCAGCGCAAGCCCCTGCCGCTCGGCTCTCTCATGCAGAACAGTCTGCCGAAGTGGTAATGGGAACGGTATGTTTGGTGAACTGGACATGTCACTCTCCTCGTCGAGCGGGAGCGCGATTGTCTCTCAGTCACGGCATGCCCGCACAGAGTCGGAGCCGCGATGGGCCAGTATACCACGCTTGATCGGGGCTACCTAACGCCGTCCGGCGCTCATCAGGATTCAATCTTACTCATTCGTCCTCTTCTTCCCGCTCCTCCTTGTCGGCATCCGCGCAGGCCTCCGGGCCTTGATCCCGTTGCCAATCAGTGTCCCAATACCGCCAAACCGCATCGTCGGCGTAGTCCGCGACATTGCGGCCATCGGCAAATGTTTCGCCATTGATCGCGATCACCCTGGCCTTGAACCGTCGACAGAATTCTTGCTTCGTGATGCTGCTCATAGCGACTGCCTTGCCAGTTCACGTCCCTGGCGACGCGCACGATCTTACATCAGCAAGACTATGATAGAAGGCATCTGTTCCTCCCGCCGTCGCCGGGAACGAGGGAGTACTCGCTTCTGTCCGCCCATGATCGCGATCCGTCGGTGTCAATCGCGCGGCCGCTGCGGATAATTGCCTGCCTGGCTTCAAGCGAAAAGCCGCTCGGTAGTCACAGGATTACGCTGCCAAGGCCTTGGCCTGTCAGTCGTCGCAATATTCCCAGCGCCCCGCATTGCAGGCGGCGACGGCGCGGCGCCATGCCGCCATCCTGCGGGCATAGTCGGCCCGGGCGTCTTGATAGCCTTCGCGGTCGCCGTTCGCGCTATGATAATTTTCCATCATCCTGGCGTCACGCTGGCGGACATAGGCCAGCTGCTGCTGGTTCATCCGCTTGATCGTCGCGCGATCCCGGGCGCGGGCTGCAGCGCTCCGCATGCTGGGATCATTGGGATCGTCGGCGTGCGCGACCGCGGGCAGAAGCGCGGCGGCCATGACAGCCGCGCAAACGAACAGACCGAATTTCATGAACCCCTCCACCCACCAAGCCCTGGTGCGTCCTCTTCGTCTGCGGTTGCGCGCAAGGCAATCGATTTGCGACGAGTGGCGTCGATCGGGAAAGAGCGCAAGTTTGGGCTATCCGGGCGCCGGGGTTCCGGATCGGTCTGGGCTGCGGATCAAAAAAGCCCCGCCTTCGGAACGAGGACGGGGCAGTTGGGTCGCAATACAGGTGTAACCTGCAAGCACCGAACGCGTGCGCGCACCGATGGTCGCGATATACCCCCGATAGCCCCGCATCGGCCCATCGGGATTATAGCGAAGGATAGGCGCCTCCGGGGCGATCTTTCCGGTAGAATACGGCCCATTGTTGCTGTTCACGCGACGCGCCGGGTGCTGTTCGATCACGCGTCATCCAACGCATTTCACATGCCGAACGACATATTGTCGCGGGTCCCTGCCGCGCTACATTCCCGCCCATAAGAGGAGAGGGTCGTAATGAGCTTGGTCAGACGGGCATTCGGCGCGTTCAGTCGTCGTCGTCACATTCGCCGACGGCTTGAGCAGATAAGGCAGGAAGATCGCGCGTCAGGAAGGCGCGCCTTCATCGTGACAATAGGAGGCAGGCCCCAGCCGCACCCGGTTCGGGGATCAGCGTAGTTCCGCGCCTTGCGTAATGCCGTGCCGGGTCCGAGCATCATAGGCTTGCTGCAGGGGTCCGATTTCCATGATGGCCGCCTCAGCGCTTGTACGCTCATTGCCGCACCCGGCGGTCATGATCGCGGCTGCAATCTGCGAGGATTGATCGAAAGCGATGCGTGCGTGCCCCGCCTCATGTGTTTCCAGACCTGTCATGAAGCTCTGCCAGCGTTTCAGAATGCCCTCTGGAACGGAGGTTGGATTGACCAGCCGGGGAAGGATGACCCGTGCCCGGAATACCACACTGGCGTCAACCTTGCATGGCTTGGCGAGCGAGCGGCGAAACGTATAATTGAACGCGTACTGAGTGCCACCATATGCTTTTTCTCCGGTTGGCATCGTCAGCGCATGTGCTTGAAGTGATGCGTTTATCGCTTCCGTCGTGAAGCCTTCCACATCGTAATACTCAATGCTGACATTCGGTAAGCCGGAGAATGCCGTGGGCTGTTGGGCAGCCGCGTTGGGGATGGGAAGGATCGTCAGGATGGCGACCTTAGCCGCGAGAACTCGTTTCATGGGGTGCCAGGGTGCTGGTTGCTCTAGTCATGTCACTTCATGTGGCCGGCTTAAGATTTCGTATTCGATCGTTGCATCTATCGCATTGTCCTGGTCCGCGCGGTCGAACAGGTAGCCATATATGTCGAACGTCACCTAAATGGTTCCGAGTTGTCCCGGCCCGTACACCTATGGTAAACAGCAAGCTTCCCGTCATGCAGACCGCGAGGGGGAATGACATGGCAATCCGCGCAATCCTGGCAGCCCTGACAATGATGCTTTCGGTCGGGGTATTTCGCGAAGCCGCAGCACAGGATGCGGCCGAAACGGCCGTCATTCTGGGCGGTGCAGCACATGCGCAAGCTGGCGCAGGCTCGTTGGGGGCAGCCATTTCGAGAAGCTTCGATAATGCGGGACATGCGTTGAGGGCGCCGAGCGCCAGAGCCGTGTCGCACAGGTCGGCTTACCGGACGGCAAGACCCCGCGCTGCTCATGCTGTTGCCGATATCAAAGAATCCGGCGATCCGTTCAAGGGGACGAATGCGCCTGTCTACAGACTGGATAACGGAGCTTCCATTAGCGCGACTGGTGGGTTCACCGCGGCGGCGGATGCCAGTTGCGTGAAGGATTGCCCCCGCTAGCCTGACCATTCCCCATCTCGACTGTTTGGCCCTGTCCAACAAGGGCGGTCGCTGCGAGAACGGCTAGCGGTGCTTGGCGCGTGCAGTTGGGGGCAACCCTTTGGGTGCCCCCAGCAAGCTTTCTAAATCCGGGCCTTATCCCCTCCAGCAGCGTTGCACTTTGTGATGGTGACGCCATTCCGTGCGGCAATGACGATGGTGGCCGCCCCAACGGCGATCATTGTTGGCATATCGATGATCCTGATCGCGCATTTGCATGTGATCGGACCGCGCCATCGCATCCTGGTGGTCGCCGCGCATCATATCGTTCCGATCATTACGACGTTCGGCGGTGGACCGATCGGGATTCGGCATGTCACGAGGGTTTGACATTTGGTCGTGTCGGTCGGGCGACATCTGCGCGCTGGCTGGGACGGCCAACGCCAGCGCCCCAGCTAACAACGCGGCGGCGGTTGATCTGAGGGCTTTCATGGGCTTTCTCCTTTCCCGAGATTGGGAACGAGGGAGAAACGAAATTGGGGGTCGTTTGCTCCGTCACCCACAAACATATCCACTGCCCGCTATAATAGGGTTATTTCGCGTTTGTCGCCCTGGCGTCTTTGGCCTCGGAAACCTTCGCCTTTGGTAATTTCGCAGCGACAGGCATCGCGGTAACAGCGGCAGCCAGGACGAGCGGCATGATCTTATTCATGATTTACCTCCGGGAAGGTCGGCATTCCCCGTCGTCCCAACGCCCCTCACATGGTCATAGTTGCGCCGGCCCATGATGCGCCTCTTAGTCTGCTCGCTTCGTTGACGCCTGAACATGCCCGGCGAACGGAAGGGAGCAGGGGGCGGCAAAGACCAGCGACATTGAACGATATCGCGGTTCGAGATGCGAACCTGTACGAGCGAACGCTGACGCTAAGTCGGCTGTCCTCTGCCCGCATGACCCTGCGGGAGCATCAGCAGCGGCTCTTGCTGCCAATATCCTTACCGATCAGCGCACCGGCGCCTGCGCCGATAATCGTGCCGGGCAAGCGATCGCCTCGCGTGTCCACCGCGCGGCCAAGCAGAGCACCTGCACCCGCGCCAAGGATCGCGCCTGTCGTTCCGCTGGTCCTGCAGTCCCGACGCACATAGCGGGGACGGTCATCCCGGTAATAGCGGCCGTCATCATATGCGCTGCGCCGATCATAGCGGTCGCCGTCATAATCGCGGTGGTGCTTGTACCAGCCGCGATGCCTGCCGTTGTCGTGCGCCAGTGCGACAGAGGGCAGGGCGCCGCACAGCGTAGCTGCCAGGCTCAGCGCCAAAGTGCATTTCCTGATCCCCATAACAATCTCCCTATGTTGTCATGGGGCTATGACTGGCTCCGCTTGGCTGTTCCCTGAATGGTCGGTTTAGCTGGCGTTCAGGTGGATGGCTGCGGAAATGCAGGGGGTGGGTGCGCGACCGGCGCCCCGCTCGGCCAAGGGATTGAGCCGACGCTGGCGAAGGGGGGCCAGACCAGCGATTCAGACATAACTGGAACGGATCGGCGAAAAGGAATACAAGGGGATGTTCATCAATATGCAGCACCGGGATGCCTGTATGACAAAGGATCTGTCATGAAGAAATCGCCTCTGGCTGTCGCTGCGGCCATCATCACAATTGCGGGTCTCGGTCTCGCCAGCCCGGTAGAGGCGAGGCGCCATCACTATCGTGATCCGGGACATGGACACTGCCTGCGCTTCAACAAGACTACCGGAGCCGTAGCGGGTGCTGTCGGCGGGGGCCTATTGGGCAACGCGGTTCTGGGTGGCACCGGTGGCACATTGGTCGGCGCGGCGGCAGGTGGTGTAGCTGGGCACGAACTGGCCCATAACAGGCGGAAGCGCTGCCGTTGAATTCGGCTGCGTACAATGTGCGCCAGCCCGGGCTGATATAATCCATTTCGAAAGCGGGGGTTCGCACCGATCGCTCCCCATGAAGTTCCGGGGCTGCGGCCGCTTATGGGCGCTCCGAATCACGCCATCGATCGGCTATTGGTCCTTCCGTCCGGTCCCTTTCCCTGTGCCATCGAGCCGACTGAGACGCTAAAAAATCGCGGAATTGCGCGGGTTTCCATTGCAACATGAAATCGCCAGCAGGGGAGGGGCTTGGTGCCATGAAGCTGCTGGTTTTATTGGAAAGGTTGGATGCCCGATGAGGATTCGAACCTCAATTGACGGAGTCAGAGTCCGTAGTCTTACCTTTAGACGATCGGGCACCAAGGGGCGTGAGCCGCTTTGGAAGCGCGCAAATAGGCCGGCTCAACTCGCAGGTCAAGAGGTTTGGACCGGGCTTTCGTGCCGCGCGGACGCTGTTGATCCCGGCAAGAAAAGCCCGCCGGCCGCATGGTGATGCGTCCGGCGGGCCCTTTCATGATCCCAGAGGGGTTGGATGGCCTGGGATCCGCTTCCGGGATGGGAAGCGGCCCCCTCTATCGCAAGGCGATCAATCCATGTCCTCGGTGGTGAAGTCCTCACCCTGAACGATGGCCAGCGGATCGTCGCCGATCGCCGCTTCCGGCCCCTGGCGCAGCTCGGCGGCATGTTCTTCGGCCGCCGTTCTGGGTGCGATCAGGTCGACCTGGCTGGAGGCCCGCAGCGCGGCCCGCATCGCCGCGTCCCGCGACGAGGCGGCAACGCGCATGCGGTTCATGCCCGCGCCTGTGCCCGCCGGGATGAGGCGGCCGACAATGACGTTTTCCTTGAGGCCAACCAGCGTGTCCTTCTTACCCTGGACCGCTGCTTCCGTGAGGACGCGAGTGGTTTCCTGGAAGGAGGCCGCCGAGATGAAGGAACGGGTCTGCAGCGAGGCCTTGGTGATGCCGAGCAGCACCGGTTTGCCGGCGGCCGGCGCGAAGCCCGGCTGCAGCTTGCTGTTGATCTCGTCCATTTCCTCGCGGTCGACCTGCTCGCCCACCAGCAAAGTGGTGTCGCCGGATTCGATGATCTCGACCTTCTGCAGCATCTGGCGGACAATCGTTTCGATGTGCTTGTCGTTGATCTTCACGCCCTGCAGGCGATAGACTTCCTGGATTTCCGCGACCAGATATTCGGCCAGCGGCTCGATGCCGAGCACTTCCAGAATGTCGTGCGGGTCGGGAGAACCGCCGATCAGGTTGTCGCCGCGCTTCACGAAGTCGCCTTCCTGAACGTCGATCACCTTGCTCTTGGGGATCAGATATTCGACCGGCTCGCCGCCATCCTCGGGGTTGATGGCGATCTTGCGCTTCGCCTTGTAGTCCTTGAGGAACTGGACGCGGCCCGACACCTTGGCGATGATCGCATTGTCCTTGGGCTTGCGGGCTTCGAACAACTCGGCGACGCGCGGCAGACCGCCGGTGATGTCGCGGGTCTTGGCCGCTTCGCGGCTGACACGCGCCAGCACGTCGCCGGCCTGAACCTGCGCCCCGTCGTCGACCGACAAGGTGGCGCCTACCGCGAGCATATAGCGCGCGGCTTCACCCGAATTGTCGTCCAGCAGGGTCAGACGCGGACGCAGATCCTCCTTCGTACGAGCGGATCCGCGATGTTCCGTAACGACGCGCTGGGCGATACCGGTTGCCTCGTCGGTCTGCTCGGTCAGCGTCTTGCCGTCGATCAGATCCTGATACTTCACGATGCCCGGCTTTTCCGTAATCACGGGCATGGTGAACGGATCCCACTCGGCGAAGCGCTCACCCTTCTTCACGGCATCGCCATCCGCGAACAGGATGGTGGCGCCGTAGGGCAGGCGGTGCGTTTCGCGCTCGCGACCTTCAGAGTCGATGATCGCGATCTCGCCATTGCGGGCGAGGCTGAGGCGACGGCCATTCTTGTCGGTGATGGTCGGCATGTCGCGCAGCTCGATCGTGCCGTCCGACATGGCTTCCAGGTTCGACGTTTCATTGAAGTTCGCCGCGCCGCCGATGTGGAAGGTACGCATGGTGAGCTGCGTGCCCGGTTCACCGATGGACTGCGCCGCGATGACGCCGACCGCTTCGCCGATGTTGACCGGCGTACCGCGTGCGAGGTCGCGGCCGTAGCATTTGCCGCACACGCCCATCTTGCTTTCGCAGATCAGCGGCGAGCGGATCTTGACCGACTGGGTGCCGATGGCCTCGATCTGCGCCACCAGCGCTTCGTCCAGCAGCGTGCCGATCGGCACGATGACCGATCCGTCCTTGCTGTCGACGATGTCCTGCGCCGTGGTGCGGCCCAGGATGCGCTCGCCGAGCGACGCGATGACCGAGCCGCCCTGGACGATGGCCTTCATCTCCAGCGCCTTGTCGGTGCCGCAATCCTCCTCGACGACGGTGCAGTCTTGCGACACGTCGACCAGACGGCGAGTTAGGTAACCCGAGTTCGCCGTCTTGAGCGCAGTGTCGGCCAGACCCTTGCGGGCGCCGTGGGTGGAGTTGAAATATTCAAGGACGGTCAGGCCTTCCTTGAAGTTCGAGATGATCGGCGTTTCGATGATCTCGCCCGAAGGCTTGGCCATCAGGCCGCGCATGCCGGCCAGCTGCTTCATCTGGGCCTGCGAACCACGGGCACCGGAGTGCGCCATCATGTAGATCGAGTTGATCGGCGCCAGACGGCCGGTCTTGGGGTCCTTGGGCTGGGCGCGGATTTCGTCCATCATGGCGTTCGCCACCACGTCGCCGCAACGGCTCCAGGCGTCGATCACCTTGTTGTACTTTTCCTGCTGGGTGATCAGGCCGTCCTGATATTGCTGCTCATAGTCGGCCACCAGCGCCTTGGTTTCCGCCACGGTGCCTTCCTTCGAATCCGGGATCACCATGTCGTCCTTGCCGAACGAGATGCCGGCCTGGAACGCGTGGCGGAAGCCCAGCGCCATGATGGCGTCGGCGAACAGCACGGTGTCCTTCTGGCCGGTGTGGCGATAGACCTGGTCGATGACGTCACCGATTTCCTTCTTGGTGAGAAGGCGGTTGACGACGTCGAAGGGCACCTTGTGGCTCTTGGGCAGACATTCGCCGAGCAGCATGCGGCCCGGCGTGGTCTCGAACCGCTTCATGTACTGATTGCCGGCCTCGTCGGTCTGCGGCACGCGGCTGGTGATCTTCGAATGCAGCGTCACCGCCTTGGCGAAGAGGGCCTGGTGGACCTCCTGCATGTCGGCCAGCAGCATGCCTTCGCCCGGCTCGCCTTCGCGCTCCATGGACAGATAATAGATGCCCAGGACCATGTCCTGCGACGGAACGATGATCGGCTTGCCGTTCGCGGGCGAGAGGATGTTGTTGGTCGACATCATCAGCACGCGCGCTTCCAGCTGGGCCTCAAGGCTCAGCGGGACGTGCACGGCCATCTGGTCACCGTCGAAGTCGGCGTTGAAGGCCGAGCAGACGAGCGGGTGCAGCTGGATCGCCTTGCCCTCGATCAGCACGGGCTCGAACGCCTGGATGCCCAGACGGTGGAGCGTCGGCGCGCGGTTGAGCATCACCGGATGCTCGCGGATCACCTCGTCCAGGATGTCCCAGACTTCCTTGCGCTCCTTCTCGACCCACTTCTTGGCCTGCTTGAGGGTCATGGACAGACCCTTGGCGTCGAGGCGGGCGTAGATGAAGGGCTTGAACAGTTCGAGCGCCATCTTCTTCGGGAGCCCGCACTGGTGCAGCTTCAATTCCGGACCGGTCACGATGACCGAACGACCCGAATAGTCGACGCGCTTGCCGAGCAGGTTCTGGCGGAAGCGGCCCTGCTTGCCCTTGAGCATGTCGGACAGCGACTTGAGCGGACGCTTGTTGGCACCGGTGATGACGCGACCGCGACGGCCATTGTCGAACAGCGCGTCGACGGCTTCCTGCAACATGCGCTTTTCGTTGCGGACGATGATGTCCGGCGCGCGCAATTCCATCAGGCGCTTGAGGCGGTTGTTACGGTTGATGACGCGGCGATACAGGTCATTGAGGTCCGACGTCGCGAAGCGGCCGCCGTCCAGCGGCACCAGCGGGCGCAGTTCCGGCGGGATGACCGGCACGACGTCCAGGATCATCCACTCCGGACGGTTGCCCGATTCCAGGAAGCTCTCGACGACCTTCAGGCGCTTGATGATCTTCTTGGGCTTCAGTTCCGACTTGGTGACGGCCAGCTCGTCCAGCAGCGCCTGCTTCTCGCCCTCAAGGTCGAGGTCCATCAGCATCTGCTTGACCGCTTCGGCGCCGATGCCGGCGGAGAAGGCGTCCTCGCCATACTCGTCCTGCGCGTCGAGCAGTTCGTCTTCGGTCAGAAGCTGGAACTTTTCGAGCGGCGTAAGGCCGGGTTCGGTGACGATGTAGGATTCGAAATAGAGGACGCGCTCAAGCTGCTTGAGCTGCATGTCGAGCAGGAGACCGATGCGCGAAGGCAGCGACTTCAGGAACCAGATGTGCGCGACAGGCGCGGCCAGTTCGATATGGCCCATGCGTTCGCGGCGGACCTTCGACACCGTGACTTCGACACCGCATTTTTCGCAGACGATGCCCTTGTATTTCATGCGCTTATACTTGCCGCACAGGCACTCATAGTCCTTGATCGGACCGAAGATGCGGGCGCAGAACAGGCCGTCACGCTCAGGCTTGAACGTGCGGTAGTTGATGGTTTCCGGCTTCTTGATCTCGCCGAAGGACCAGCTGCGGATGCGCTCGGGAGAGGCAAGGCCGATCTGGATCTGGTCGAAGGTTTCCGGCTTCTGGACCGGATTGGCGAAGTTCGTCAGTTCGTTCATTTTTTCAGTCCCTCTAGAGGGTAAAATTTTCTGGGCTGCGAAGTAGGGGAGGGGCGCCGCACGGACGGCGCCCGATCACCCTTATTCCGCCGCCTGCGCGAAGCCGTCGTCGTCCTCGACCGCGTCCATCGCGGCGAGTTCGACGTTGAGGCCCAGCGAGCGCATTTCCTTGACCAGCACGTTGAAGCTTTCGGGAATGCCGGCCTCGAACGTGTCGTCGCCCTTGACGATCGCTTCGTAGACCTTGGTGCGGCCGACCACGTCGTCCGACTTCACCGTCAGCATTTCCTGGAGCGTGTAGGCGGCGCCATAGGCCTGGAGCGCCCACACTTCCATTTCACCGAAGCGCTGGCCGCCAAACTGCGCCTTACCGCCCAGCGGCTGCTGGGTAACAAGCGAGTAGGGGCCAATGGAGCGTGCGTGGATCTTGTCGTCGACAAGGTGGTGCAGCTTCAGCATGTAGATGATGCCGACCGTCACCTTGCGGTCGAACCGGTCGCCGGTGCGGCCGTCATACAGGTCCGACTGACCCGACGAATGCAGGCCCGCCAGTTCCAGCATCGCCGACACGTCGGCTTCGCGGGCACCGTCGAACACCGGGGTCGCCATCGGCACGCCGCGCTGGAGATGCTCGGCGAGGTCGACGATCTGTTCGGCGGTGCGGCCGTTGATCTGGTCGGCATATTGCTCGCCATAGGTTTCCAGCAGACGCGTCTTGACCGCTTCCGGCATCTCGCCAGCCTGCGCGTTCGGATTGGCTTCGCGCCATTCCTCCAGCGCATGCTTGAGCTGCTGGCCAAGGCCACGGGCAGCCCAGCCCAGATGGGTTTCGAAGATCTGCCCGACGTTCATGCGCGACGGCACGCCCAGCGGGTTCAGCACGATGTCGACATGGGTACCGTCTTCGAGGAACGGCATGTCCTCGATCGGCAGGATGCGCGAAATGACACCCTTGTTGCCGTGACGGCCGGCCATCTTGTCGCCGGGCTGCAGCTTGCGCTTCACCGCGACGAACACCTTGACCATCTTGAGCACGCCCGGCGGCAGCTCGTCGCCACGCTGCAGCTTGTCGACGCGATCTTCGAACTTCTCGACGATCAGCTTCACCGCTTCGTCATACTGCGCCTTGACGGCTTCGATGCCGGCCTGACGGACGTCGTCCGCGACCGCGAACTTCCACCATTCATGACGTTCGACTTCGCCCAGCAGGGCTTCGTCGATCTCCACGCCCTTCTTGACGCCCTTGGGAGCAGCCGTCGCCGTCTGGCCGAGCAGCATTTCCTGCAGGCGGTTGAAGGTCGCGCGGTTGAGAATGGCGCGTTCGTCCTCGCGGTCCTTGGCGAGACGGTCGATTTCCTCCCGCTCGATCGCCATGGCGCGTTCGTCCTTGTCGATGCCGTGACGGTTGAAGACGCGGACTTCCACTACCGTGCCGGCCACACCCGGCGGCAGACGCAGCGAGGTGTCGCGCACGTCGCTCGCCTTTTCACCGAAGATCGCGCGGAGCAGCTTTTCTTCCGGGGTCATCGGCGATTCACCCTTGGGGGTGATCTTGCCGACCAGGATGTCGCCCGGCTCCACTTCGGCGCCGATATAGACGATGCCCGCTTCGTCGAGGTTGCGCAGCGCTTCCTCGCCGACGTTCGGGATGTCGCGAGTGATGTCTTCCGGCCCCAGCTTGGTGTCGCGGGCCATGACCTCGAACTCCTCGATATGGATCGAGGTGAAGACGTCATCCTTCACGATGCGTTCGGAGATCAGGATGGAGTCTTCGTAGTTGTAGCCATTCCAGGGCATGAACGCAACGAGCGTGTTCCGGCCCAGCGCCAGCTCGCCGAACTCGGTCGACGGACCGTCGGCGATCACGTCGCCGCCTTCGATCAGGTCGCCCACCTTCACCAGCGGACGCTGGTTGATGCAGGTGTCCTGGTTCGACCGCTGGAACTTCTGCAACGTGTAGATGTCGACGCCCGACTGGCCGGGTTCGATATCGCCGGTGGCGCGGATCACGATACGGGTCGCGTCGACCTGATCGACGATGCCCGGACGCTTGGCGGCGATGGCCGCGCCGGAATCCCGCGCAACCGTGCCTTCCATGCCGGTGCCGACGAACGGCGCCTCGGCATTGACCAGCGGCACGGCCTGACGCTGCATGTTCGATCCCATGAGCGCGCGGTTGGCGTCGTCGTTCTCAAGGAACGGGATCAGCGAGGCCGCGACCGACACCAGCTGCTTGGGGCTGACGTCCATCAGGGTGATGTGGTCCTTGGGCGCCATCAGGAATTCGCCCGCTTCACGCGCCGAGATCAGGTCCTCGGCCAGCGTGTTGTCGGGGTTCAGCTCGGCGTTGGCCTGCGCGATGGTGTGCTTGGCCTCTTCCATCGCCGACAGATAGACGACGTCGTTGGTCACCACGCCGTCGATCACCTTGCGATAAGGCGTTTCGATGAACCCGTACTTGTTCACGCGGCTGAAGGTGGCCAGCGAGTTGATCAGACCGATGTTCGGGCCTTCCGGCGTTTCGATCGGGCAGATACGGCCATAATGGGTGGGGTGGACGTCGCGGACTTCGAAGCCCGCACGCTCACGGGTCAGACCACCCGGCCCGAGCGCCGACACGCGGCGCTTATGGGTGACTTCCGACAGCGGGTTGGTCTGGTCCATGAACTGCGAGAGCTGCGAGGAGCCGAAGAACTCGCGCACGGCCGCCACGGCGGGCTTGGCGTTGATGAGGTCGTTCGGCATCACGGTCGACACGTCGACGGACGACATGCGTTCCTTGACCGCGCGCTCCATGCGCAGCAGGCCGACGCGATACTGGTTTTCCAGCAGCTCGCCGACCGAGCGGACGCGACGGTTGCCGAGATTGTCGATATCGTCGATCTCGCCCTTGCCGTCCTTGAGGTTCACCAGTTCCTTGACCACCGCGAGGATATCATCGGTGCGCAGCGTGGTGACGGTATCCTCGGCATCGAGGTCGAGGCGCATGTTGAGCTTGACGCGGCCGACGGCGGACAGGTCATAGCGTTCCGGATCGAAGAACAGGCCGGCGAACAGCGCTTCGGCGGTTTCCTTCGTCGGCGGTTCGCCAGGGCGCATCACGCGATAGATGTCGGCCAGCGCCTGATCGCGTTCCTCGGCCTTGTCGGCCTTGAGCGTATTGCGGATCCACGGACCGGTCGTGACATGGTCGATGTCGAGCAGTTCGAGCCGATCGATGCCGGCTTTGTCGAGCTTTTCGAGATTTTCGGGCGACACTTCATCGCCCGCCTCGATGTAGATTTCGCCGGTGCTCTCGTTGATGAGGTCATAGGCGCTGTAGCGGCCATAGACTTCCTCGGTCGGGATCAGCAGGGCTTCGAGGCCGTCCTTCTCCGCCTTGTTGGCGGCGCGGGGCGAAATCTTCTGGCCGGCGGCGAAGACAACTTCGCCAGACTTCGCGTCGACGATGTCGAAGGCCGGCTTCTGGCCGCGCCAGGCTTCGGCGGCGTAGGGGATCTGCCAGCCACCTTCGCCCCGAACGAAGGTCACCTTGTTGTAGAAATAGCCAAGGATATCCTCGGCATTGAGGCCAAGCGCATAGAGCAGCGCCGTCACCGGCAGCTTGCGCTTGCGGTCGATACGGACGTTGACGATGTCCTTGGCGTCGAATTCGAAGTCCAGCCACGAACCGCGATAGGGGATGACGCGCGCGGCGAAGAGATATTTGCCCGACGAGTGGGTCTTGCCCCGGTCATGGTCGAACAGCACGCCCGGCGAACGGTGCATCTGCGACACGATGACGCGCTCTGTGCCGTTGACGATGAACGTGCCGTTCTGCGTCATGAGCGGCATGTCGCCCATGTACACGTCCTGCTCCTTGATATCGAGCACGGAACGGGTTTCCGTGTCCTGGTCGACCTCGAACACAATCAGGCGCAGCGTGACGCGCATCGGCGCTGCGTAGGTGATGCCGCGCTGACGGCATTCCTCGACGTCATATTTCGGGTCTTCCAGCTCGTAATGGACAAAGTCCATTTCGGCGGTCCCGGCGAAATCGCGGATCGGGAAGACCGAGCGCAGGGTCTTTTCAAGGCCGGAGACATAGCCGACCGACGGGTCGGAACGGAGAAACTGCTCATAGCTTTCCCGCTGGACCTCGATCAGGTTCGGCATCTGCACCACTTCGTGGATGTCGCCGAATACCTTTCTGATGCGCTTCTTCGCGCCGGTATTGCTGATCGGGGGGAGAGCCTTGGTCGCCATTGCGTATCCTGCCTTTTGATTCGTCGCATTTTTTCGCATCGCAGCGAAAATTCAGCCGGGCCTGATCGGTTCAAGAGACTGATTCGCCCCCTGCCGCCACGCAAAAAAGTGCGGGCCGGGACTGTCCGATCCGCACTGTCAGCACCTTTTGACCCGCCGTTTTTCGCCCAATCCCGCCGGCTTCGCGCGCTATTCGAAGCAGGTCCCCGGGCGATCCGCGGGACGGCCCGACCGCTGCCCGAAGGCAGCCGCTGGACCGGATTTCCAACAGCCATATAGGCCCGCTGCTTCGCCTTGTGAAGAGGCACCAGCCTAATTCCGTATGTGGCGATCGATGATAGGCGTCCGCTTCGGGCGGCGAGGGAGGACCAGCAGGGACGCTCAAGCCGTGGTCAGAAAAGACGCGTCAGTTCGAAGAAGGCAGCGCCGATCGCGGCGGCGGCGGGCAGGGTCACGACCCAGGCGACGACGATGCTCGACGCCACGTTCCAGCGGACGGCCGACAGCCTGCGCGACGCGCCCACGCCGACGATGGCGCCCGTGATCGTGTGCGTCGTCGACACGGGCACGCCCAGATGGGTCGCCATGAACAGGGTGATCGCTCCGCCGGTTTCGGCGCAGAAGCCTTGTGCCGGAGTCAGTCGCGTGATTTTCGACCCCATTGTATGCACAATCTTCCAGCCGCCCAGCAGCGTGCCCAGTCCCATCGCGCTCTGGCAAGCGATCACGACCCAGAAGGGCACGTGGAAGTCGCCCTTCAGCATGCCCTGTGAAAACAGCAGCACGGCGATGATGCCCATCGTCTTCTGCGCGTCATTGCCACCATGGCCGAGCGAGTAGAGCGAGGCAGAGACGAGTTGCAGTCTGCGGAACACACGGTCCGCGCCCTGCGGGGTGAAGCGCCGGAAAATCCAGCTGATGATCAGCACCAGGAACAGCGCCAATATAAGGCCGATGGCCGGAGAAAGCACGATCGCCGCGCTCGTCTTGAACACGCCGCTCCATACGACCGCGCCAAGGCCTGCCTTGGCCGTTCCCGCGCCCAGCAGACCCCCGATCAGCGCATGGCTGGAGGATGAGGGGATGCCGAGCCCCCAGGTGATGAGATTCCAGGCGATGGCGCCCATCAAAGCGCCGAAGATGACCTGCGCGTCGATGATGCTCGCTTCGACGATGCCCTTGCCGACGGTTTCCGCGACATGCAGGCCAAAGAACAGGAAGGCGATGAAGTTGAAGAAGGCGGCCCAGGCGACCGCATATTGGGGCTTGAGGACCCGGGTGGACACGATCGTTGCGATCGAATTGGCGGCATCGTGGAGGCCGTTCAGGAAATCGAAGGCAAGCGCGATGCCGACAAGGCCGACGAGCAGCGGAAAGGCGATGTGGGCTTCCATGGCGAGTGAGGCTCTGTCCTGTGCAGACTTCCCTGATCCGTTCGTGTCGAGCGAAGTCGAGAAATCAGATGCGCGCCTGTTCCGTTCCTCGGCTGCGCTCGGAACGAAAGGAGGTTGTGGGAGAATCAGGCGTGGTCGATGACCAGACCGGAAATTTCATTGGCAACGTCCTCGAACCGGTCCGTCACCTTTTCCAGATGTCCGTAAATCTCTTTGCCGACGACGAAATCCATGGGATTCCCTTGCCGTGCCTGGCCGTACAGCGCCTTCAACCCGGATTCGTGCAGGATGTCGGCATGGCCTTCCAGCTTGACGAGGCGTTCCGTCAGTTCGTGCAGACGTGCCGAGTTGAGGTTGAGGGAGCGTAGCAGCGGCATCGCTTCGGCGGCGATCCGGGCGCATTCGACGATCAGCGCGCTCATGTCCTGCATCTGCGGGGCGAATTCCTTCACCTCGAACAGGGCGATCGCCTTTGCCGTCTGGTTCATCTGGTCGATCGCGTCGTCCATCACGCCGATGAGGCCGGTAATGGCGCTGCGGTCGAACGGAGTGACGAAAATCCGGCGAACATCCTGGAGCACTTCGCGGATGATATCGTCGGCCTCATGCTCCCGGTCGGAAATTTCCTTGATGTGCGTGTCGATGTCTTGCCCGCCCTTGAGCAGGAGGGCGAGCGCGTCGGCGCCTGCGACCAGCGTTGCCGCATGATCTTCGAACTGATCGAAGAAGCGGCCCTGCTTGGGCATCAGCGCGTGAAACCAGCGCAGCATTCCAGTCCTTTCGCTTTGCCATTCCCTGATCCGCAGCAGCATTCGGAGGAACCAGCCCGGTTGTCGGGGCGGTTCGCGAAAGGCCGCGATGATGGATTGTAGATCGGGTTCGTCCACGGCCTTCGCGGCCTCGGCGACCGGGAACCAGCGCAGTTCTCGTTGCCCCTGTTCGGGCCATTGCGCCAACTGCCCCGTGACGGCAAGGGGGAAAACCTCGACCGTCGCCTCGCGCGTGTCCCCCTTGCGCCGCCGCTTGTCGTAACGATAGCGGCCGAGCGGCGCGGGGCAGGCGATGCCGTGGATGCCTGCTTCCTCAAAGGCTTCCAGCTCGGCTGCGCGATGGCCTGCCATGCCCTTGATGCGATTGCCCTTGGGGATCACCCAGCGGCGCGTGTCGCGTGAGGTGATCAGCAGGATGCGCATCGAACCATCGGGGTCGGACGCATAGGGAAGGGCGGCGATCTGACGCATCAGTCCCTCTTCCCTATGGCGCCGGATGGCCTGCCTTTTCCTGAACGCTGTTCCGCCATGCGCGCCTTGTAACGAAACTGTCACATAGCGCAATCAGCCAGGTTGGTCAGATCGACAAACGGGCCGTGAGGCGGATGTCGCGGCCGCCAAGCGGGGCATAATCCTTGAGAAAGCTGGCATGGCGCCGCGCCTCCACGTCAAAAATGTTGTTGGCCGACAGGCTGATCGTGGTGCGGTCGTTGCCCTTGATCGGCTTGAACGAGAGTGACCCATTGACGAGGGTGAAGCCGTCTGTCGGGGTTTCCGTGGCCGCGATCCGGTCCTGCGCGAAACTATGTTCAACTTCCCCCCGCAGATCGACCCGGTCGCCGTGCAGTGCGAAGCCGCCGAGCAGACGCAGGGGCGGGATGCGCGGCGCTGGCCCCGATCCCACGATCGTCGCGCGGACATAATCGGCCATGCCATCGAGGTTGAGCGTATATTCCCCGATCTGCGCGAGCTTTACCGTGGCTTCCGTCTCGAACCCCCAATAGCGGGCGTTGGCCTGAAAATTCTGGAAGCAGGGGAAGTCCAGCGGCTTGCCGCCGTTGGCCACCATGCAGGCCGCGTCACCGACCAGCGCGTCGTAGATATAGCCCTGGAACCAGTTGTGATAGGCCGACAGCGTCAGCGTATAGCCGGGACCCTGCCCGTGCAGCGTTCCTTCGACGCCCCAGCTTTTCTCCAGTTCGAAGTTCGGATTGCCGAGTTCGAACGCCTGGGTGCCGGCATGATTGCCGCGCGCGAACAGTTCCTCCGCCGATGGTGCCCGTTCGGTATGCGCGAGGTTCAGGCCCAGCCGCCACCCCGGAACGAGCTGCTGGCTTGCGCCGATCGACCCGGAAAAGGCGTCGAAGCTGCGGTGATAGGCGGGGTTGAGCAGGATGTCGTCGGCATCGGCCGAAACCCGCGTATGTTCGTACCGTCCGCCAAGCTCTATCCGGGTGCCGCCGAGGTCCAGGGACTGCAGGGTGAAGAGGCCCAGTTGCTCGGTTTCATTGCGAGGCAGGAATTTTTCGTCGCCATCGACATGGAAGTTGCGCGCGAAAAATTGCGCGCCAGTCGCGCCGTCCCACCCACCGCGCTTCGCCTGCACCAGTTCCAGCCGCGATTCGATCGACTGATTGTAGAAAGTGGTGCCCACTGCGCCCGCCGCGCCGATCTCCTGATGCTGATAGTCGGCAAAGCCGGCGCGCAGGCGGATGGATCCAAGCCAGCTGCCGTTGACGGGCAGCTCGGCGCGCAGATCGGCCCGATCCTGCTTCATGTGCAGGCGGACCTGTTCCGATGTCGACCCGGGCTCCAGCGAATAGCGCGCCGGGACGCCATAGAAATTGTCGGTATGGGCGACCGAGAAGCCGAGATTCCCGCCGTCGGTCACCAGTGCCGCGCCGCCCGCGACTTCCCAGCTGCGCGCGCCGCTGTTGGGCAGTTCGCCGCGCAGGTCGGCGAGTGCGGCGATGGCAGGATCGCCGCTTGCTGCTGCTCGGGCGCGCAGGGCTGGCGTCAGGATATAGGTGCCGGTGTCGAGATTGCCGGTCTTGGAATAGCTTCCGTCGAAATGCACCACGATCTTGTCCGAGATGGGCGCCTCAATCTCGCCCGATCCGGTGCGCTCGTTCGCTGCGCTTGCGTAGGTTGCAATGCCGTCGATATGGATGGGTTCATCAGGCACCCGGCGGGGGATACGGCTGTCGATCACGTTGACCACGCCGCCTATGGCCGATGAACCATAGAGCAGAGCCGCTGGCCCGCGCAGCACCTCGATCCGGTCCGCGGTCAGCGGGTTGATGGCCACGGCATGGTCGACCGAGGTGTTCGACACGTCGAAGCTGCCGATGCCGTCCGTCAGGATGCGTACCCGCTCGCCCTGGAAACCGCGCAGCACGGGGCGCGAGGCATTGGGGCCGAAAGAGGTGGCAGACACGCCTGGCTGGTGGGCGAGCGTATCGCCGATCGTGGGCCGCAGCGCGCGCGTCAGTTCGACGCCCGACACCACGGAAGTCCCGGACAATATGTCTTCCTGCGAGCGGGGGATGATGCCGGTGACGACGATATCGGGCTGCTGATCGTGATAGGCGGGGGGCAGCGGGGCGGCATCGCCCTGTGCAAGGGCTGGAAGCGGCAGGCACAGGGCGCTCAGGGCGCAGCCGGCGCGCAACGAAGAAAGGCGCAGCATGAAGATGGTCTGTCCTCCAAAGGTCAAGCAGCAGCCCGCCTAATGCCAATGTTATAACATATCAATAGGCCTGTTGCGCATTCAGCCGGTCGGTCTGATCAGAGGAACAGATATTCGGCCAAGGCGGCTGCCGGTGATTGATCGGCCGTTCCCTGTCGCATGGCTTGCCTTACCTCGACCGAGGGAAGCGCACGCTCCAGCGCCAGGCGCTGGATGCCGGGCATGCGGCCGAGGTCACGGGCGAGCGGGCCGAAGGCGGCGAAACAGCCCGCCCCCTCGCGCAGAATAGTCAGGATGTCGAACATGTTGTCGGTTTCCAGCACCGGGCTGCCTGTCACAATCCCCTGCCGCGCCAATGCTTCCTCGACAATCCGGCGCAGCGCGTTGCGTGGTTCCATCGCCAGCATAGGCGTGACGGCCAACTCGGCCAGGCTGACACTGTCCCGGCGGGCGAGCGGATGGTCGACACCGACGTAGAGGTTGATCGGTTCCGACCAGCCGTAGCGGGACGCAAAGCCGTCCGGTTCGCCCAGCGCATAAAAATAGGCGATGTCGATCTTTCCCTGTCGAAGGGCGCTGGCCGCTTCGTCGGCAAGATGGATGGTGAGGTCCAGCGTGATCGCGATGTCCTCGTTCACGGACTCGAAGGCGGCCAGCGCCTCCTGGAAATGCCCGAATACCGGCGCCGGCGCCGCGAGCACGATGGAATGTCGCGCCGGCTCGGGCGGAGGGGCCGGGGCAAGCGGTGGCTCGGCGCCTTCAATCTCTGGCGCCTGCCAGCTTTCCAGATGATCCTGCGACAGCAGCGTCATCGCTTGTGCCGTCCTGCGCCCCGCGCCGGTCAACCGTGCGCCGTCCGACAGATCTTCGAACAGCCGGTAGCCGAGGCGCAGTTCCAGCGACGCCAGGTCCCGAGCGACATCATCAACGGCGATGCCGAGGTTCCGGGCGCATCGGGCGATGCTGCCGTCGGCCACCATCTGCGCGAATATGTCCAGTTGGCGCAGGGATGATTTCGGCATATCGCCTGTGATAGTAGAAATATCCCGTGGGGTTAAGGCCGATCTTGCCGGCCGTTCAATTGCGATATTGACGAAGCCGGTCGAAAGATGGCAGGGCGCTGCTCCTGACGGGCGGGTATAGCTCAATGGTAGAGCACTAGCCTTCCAAGCTTGTGATGCGGGTTCGATCCCCGCTACCCGCTCCACGTATTTCCGTCGTTTCTAGCCTCCGCTGCCAGATTGTTTTGCTCCGTGTTTTGCTCGCATCCTCTCCGCGAGCGAAATTACAACGGCCGCGCTGTCCACATAAGTGCTGCGAATCTTGCCTACGCGAGTCGGCGACCAAGCGATCCAGTTTTCCGGGATCAGATCACGACTACTCAGACCGCCCGTATGACTGCTGCTTCCTCGTCCGCTGACCCAATCTCGTCCGACATCATCGCCCCGCTCAAAGAGCGGCTATCAGCCTGTCGATCGTCCCCGCCGACAAGGCGGCCTTCAGACCTCGCTTACACCGATCCTGCGGGTCGACTGTGACATCATAGCGTTCGGAGAGCGCCTTTAGCGCGGCTTCTGGCCAGAGACGCGACAGGAGGATCCTGACGGCCATACCACCCCATTCCAACGCGCCTCGCGCGAGAACCGCGCCGAGCCCTCCAGATCATTGCGCCTGTGCCCGGCTTCCATCAGAACAGGGCCTTGGCGACGCCCGAGAGGGACGCCCAGTCCGTCTCCAGGTCTAGAACCGCCGGCGTGCCGGTCGCGGGGCCCTTGACGAGGTTGAGCACCAGACGGGATGCGCCTGCCTGCTCGAACTCGCCCACGCGAGCCCGGATCTCCTCGGGCGTGCCCCAGGCCACGATGGCGTCGATTAGGCGATCGCTCCCGCCCTGTTCATAGTCGCTGCTTTCAAAGCCGAGGCGTCCGTATGCGGTCTGGTAATAAGGCAGGCCGATATAGATGCTGAGAAAGGCGCGGGCGACCCCACGCGCATAAACGGGATCGTCACTGAAGACGCACGGGATTTCGGCGGTGACGGCTTGCTCGTTGCCGACCCGTTGCCGCGACGCTGCCACGAGCGGCGGGGGCAGGATCCAAGTGATGATGCCGTCGCAATGCTTGACCGCCAGATCCTGCAAGCCCGGCGCGTGCGCGGCGATGTAGAGGGGAGCGATCGGGGAGGTGGCAGCGACGCCGAGTTGCGACGACTCCATTTGTTCCAGATACGCTTTCATCTTCGTGAGCGGGGGGACCCATTCATGCCCGCGCTTGCCGACCACGATGGGATTGGACGCTCCCAGCCCCATCATGAAGCGCCCCGGATAATATCGCGATAGCGCCATCCTGATCTGCACCGCCCCCATGGGATCGCGCCCGTAGACCGTGGCGACGCCGGTCGCGGCCTTCAGCGTGCTGGTGTTCGCCAGGACGAAGGCGGCGACCTGGAAGGGATCGACGCCGAACGGATCGAGCGTCCAGACGCTCTCAAATCCCAGGGCTTCGATTTCCTGCACCCGCCGGGCAAGCTCGGCCGGGGACAAGCTGTGTACGCTGCGATCCAGTACCAGCCCAATGTCGATCATGTTGATTCCTCCGGTAACCCTGAAATTAAGATGCCGCGCTTTCGCCCACGACGGCATGGCCCTTCGCATCTTGCGCCGCCGTCGCGCCGGCGGCCCTGTTGAACGAGAGCTGACCGGATCCGATACGACAGCACCCAGACATTGGGCCGGAGATCATGCGCGGCCAACAACCTCGGGCCAGACGTCTGTCTTGGCGTAGATGAGCATCGCATCAAGGCGGCTGACGTCGCCGCGTTCCGTCCGCCACGCGATATATTTCCGGTACGACTCTTCATCGTCCCAAGTTTCCACGATCAGCACGCGATCGCGGTCCGAGCTATGGCGCACCACCTTGATGTCGCGGAAGCCCGCGAATTTCGCCGTATCAGGCAACACTCCCGGGATGACTTCGCAAAACGCCTCCACGAACTCCGGCTTGAGCTTGTAGTCGACAGTTATGGTCACTGGTTCCTTCAACTATAATCTCCATCTTTCCCGGATCAGTTCTTCCCGAACTTCCTTGTTCTGCTCAACCCTGCAGTATAGACTAGCAAAGTCGCTGCAATGAAAATTTCACAATGAGGCAACGGTTTATTAAGCCACGAGGAGCGCCCACCGATATTTGCAGGGTCTTGGTGACATCATCTCATCATGGGCGAGCCGCCCGCAACCGCGATCGTCTAACCATGGATGATTCTCGACATGTCACTATTCAAGACGGGTAAGCAGGTCGGGGGAAAAGGGTCGCAGTTCGTCCTCCGCGCCCCGCCGGATCTTTTCGGTCCAGTCGGGATCGACGATCAGCGCACGCCCGACAGCGACGAGATCGAAGTCTCCGCGCTCGAGCATCTCGCATAGCTTGTCGAGGTTCGACTCGCGCTTGCTCGTCTCACCGAACGTCGCCATGAATTCCTGCTGAAGCGTCACCGATCCAACTGTAATCGTCGGCTTACCCGTAAGCTTCTTCACCCAGCCGGCGGCGTTCAGATCGGTTCCGAACTCGCCTTCCCAAAATCGCCTTTGCGAGCAATGAAAAACATCGACCCCGGCTTGCGCCAACGGCGCGACGAAGCTTTCCAGCTCTGCGGGTGTGTGGGCTAGGTACGCATCATAATCCTGCTGCTTCCACTGCGAGATCCTCATGATGATCGGGAAATCCGCACGGACACGACGGCGCATTTCCCGAACGATGTCGGTCGCTACGCGAGTTCTTTGGGAAAGATCCCGCCCACCATAGTGGTCGTCGCGCAGATTGGTCTCACTCCAGAAGAATTGGTCAAGCAGATAGCCGTGCGCGGCATGAATCTCGACGCCGTCGAACCCGAGCCTTTGAGCCGTCTCTGCCGCTATGACGAACGCCTCGCTGATTTCATCGATCTCCTGCTGCGTGGCCGGCATACCTGCCTGCTCCACCCGCTTGCCCAGGGAACCTACCATGCCCGACGGGCCGACCTGTCGTGCCGCCGTGGCATTCGCCGAGGCCTCCCCCTCCGAGGCATCAGCCTTGGTGACCTGGCCGACATGCCACAATTGCGGGACTATCCTGCCGCCGGCCGCATGGACATCGTCGACCACACGCTTCCAGCCGGCGAGTGCTTCATCGCCGTAGAAGGCGGGGACGTTAGGATCGTTGGATGCACTCCAATGCGGAATCCACGTACCTTCGGTCACGATCAAGCCGACGCCGCCTTCCGCTCGCCTGCGATAATAGTCCGCCACATTCTGGCCCGGAATACCCCGGGGGGAGAATGAGCGCGTCATTGGCGCCATTACGATCCTGTTCGGCAGATCGAGCGCGCCGATCTTCACAGGTTCAAACAGGATTGCACTTCTATCCGGGCGTCGCATAGCCAACTTACTCTCCGCTATTCAGATCTTGTATCTTGCAGTGCACCGTTTTGGCCTCCCCTGCCAAGGCGCCAGTCCTCCGAGGCCCGACCGGGAGCCTAGATCATTGCCCCGCCCGCCCCCCTGCCGCGAGAGCAGCGCTCCAGGAACCGGATACAACCTGATCAGGAACAATATTCTTCGACCCTCATCAATACCATCGCTTCGGGACGGGTGTCGAACAAGTTCATTTCATCCGCCCTGAGCCGAGGACCGATCTCCGGATCGGCGAAACCTGCCTCCATCCGCTCAAAATCTTCATGGGACTTGAACCAAATCTCCGAGATTACGTCGAAGTCCGGCACAGCCGCGGATTCTCCGACATGAGCCGCGCTATACATGCCATCCGGCATGATATAGCTCCGACGATAATCCAGAAACAAATCTGGAAACAGATCAAGACAGAGTGGAACGTGTTTCGTCTCATAATATTCTATAAATTCATCACGCGTCATACCTGGCTTTCTCCGAAGCAATAGCACCACCTTTACCATATCTACAACTTCCTGTCATCTCGATCTATGAAACACACGCCTACAATTTATATTGACAGAACCTCTGGATCGAATGTCTTCTTTAGAACACGCCGATGGATTTTCCAGGCACCGTCGCACTTGCGGTACTCGTCCTGATACAGCACGAGATATCGCGTCCTGACGAGATCGTTGGTCATGGCTTCGACGAGGCCCGTAACGGTACCTGTGGCCGAACCATCAGAAATGTTCTCGACCAAGTGATTCGACATCAGATGAGACATGTGCCTCGTCGTTTCGCGAAGAACATGCCCATAGGCGCGGACGGCTTCCCGCCCTTCGTGCAATCCGAACTCGAACTCACGCTCGTCGAACACCACGTCCGGCGTGAAAAGCGCGACCCAGTCGTCGATTCTATAAGAGTCTATGCACAGCGCGTAACGGTGGCACAGATCGTGAATTTCTATCTTATCCTCAAGGCTCATTCCATATTCTCCCAAGATCATTCCAGCCGGGGCTTTCCATAGCAACCACGACGACTGGCTCGGCTGAACGAGAGGGTGGCGGGCCCGCGCCGGTGCATATTCTGATCTAAGCCCGTGCGCTCTTCTCTCTCTGGAAATAGCACCTGATCTGTGAAATCATCTTACGATCGAGATCAGGTTTTCTTATCAGGGGAAGATCATCATCTTGAACCCACCAATTGTTTGCAAGAGCAGGGCCCATTAGAAGGAGCGAAGTCATCACCAGCGCCGATTATCAACGCTGGCGCGGTCGCTCACGTCCATATCAAGCCGCTTCAACGGTTCCCAGGACGCTGCACGTATAGTGCGTATCGAAATAAAATGGCTCGAGAAAAGAGATCTTGCCGTCACGGACCTTCCAGTGCTCGGCTATTCGCATGTCGATCCTCTTGTCCGAGCGCCGCGATTTTGCTCGAAACCGGAAGATCGCAACCACAGTATCACCCGACTCAAGATAGTCGAATTCGCTGCAATTGAATTCGTCCCAGCATTCGTCGAGCGCCACCAGGAGACGCGTAAACCCTTCTGGGCCTTCGTAACGGCCCGCATAAGGCAAGCTTCCCGCCTCGATGACAACAACGTCGGGATGCATCAGACTTTTGAATGTATCCAAATCGTGTTCAGCTACAGCGGCATAGACTTTCTTGACCACGTCCAACGTTTCCACCGCATATCTCCTTATCGAGTTCTTTTATCCACTAAATTAAAACGAAAAGCCAGCCGACACACCGTAGGTGCGCGGTGCACTATAAGCAGCCAGATCACCGCCGGCCGGGAACAGCGAACTCGATCTCATCTTCTCATTCGGGAGGTTCTTGCCCCAGATTCCCTGCCGAACGCCGGAGTCTCCTGGATAGAAGTTGAGCTGTACGTTGATCTGCGGGTAGCTCTTCTGGCGGACGCGGCCGCTCTGCTCCAGCGGGAAGGACGCCGTGTAGTAGAGGCTACGGATGCCTCGATACTCCCAAACTCGAACTGGTGAGAATAGTTGGGATTGAGGTTGAAAGTGAACTTCGGCGCACGTAGCAACTGACGCCCGCTCAGATCGACATTGGGCACCGCGGTGTTGCCGCCGCCAGGCACGGGAACGATTATCGTTGCGTCCGGATAGTTGCGGTAGCGCCCGTGCAACCAAGCGAAGCCGCCAGCGACAGTGAAGTATGGCGTAACGCGCTGTTTTCCTTCTAGTCCAACGCCATAATTCCGCGTGGCACCCGCATTGTCGGGCGTATCAAAGCCGCCGCGGTTGATAGAGACCTGGAGGTTGGTATAGTCGATATAGGAGCCGGCCAGGTTCCGGCTAAAGTCCCCACGGTTGGTTTTCAGACCGAGTTCGTAGGACTTGACCTTCTCCGGCTTGACCGGCGTGGTTTCCTCGAGGTTGGCGTAATAGACGCCGCTCTTGAAGCCCTGGCTGTACGTTGCACAGATGCTGGTGCGTGGATCGATCTCATAACGTAGCGATACGCGCGGCGTTACTGAATTATAGCTCTTGTGGTACTGGGTCGCGGTAGCAAGGCCCGCCTTGGAACGCGCATATCTTACCGGCCGGCGCTCATGCGAATATCGCGCGCCCACAATACCGACGAGCTGGTCTGTAAAATGTACATTCACTTCCGTATATGCCACATAGGCCTCTGTGCGCACGCGGGCATAGCTGATCGTGGGGCTCGGAAAGAAACCGAGAATCGGGTTGTGGCCAGTTTTGTCGCTGTAGTAGAACAAGCCAGAAACAAAACTGACCGGCCCGAACTGCTCGGACGCAAAATTCAGCTCCTGCATGAAGTTCTTGTCCGGAATTTTCGGAATGAAGCCGATTAGCAGGGTCGAGCTCGCGTCCCCATCAACCGAAAGCATATTCCTGTTATGCTGATAGGCTGAGAGGGCGGAGATCGTTCCGACGTGATCGATATCGTAACTGGCGCGCAGAGATGCAGTCACGTTCTCGTTCCGAATCTTGGGCGGAGATGGGCCAGCTGCCGCGGCGGAGGTGACGGAGAGATGCTGGGCTGCGCAAGGAGCGGGCTGCTGCCTAGACCGGTAGCAAGTAGAACCCAAATATGTCGTCCACGGACCGGGGCAAATCCCCGCAACTCCGCCTTCCTATCGTGTGACATTATCAGTCATCCTCTCGACAGCGACCGGGTGCATTTGGACCCAAGCGCAGATTGCATTGCGCTTGGGCGCTGTGTATCGCGCCGCCGACGCAGAAGGCTAGAGCGTGCGGGCCGTTTGCACTCATGCGATAAACGGCGTGCCCTCGCACGATCCAAAGCAGGCCGAGCGGGATGCGGACGCCATCTGCGCGGCCACTGGCGGGCCAAGATACAGGAAGCTGACCTGCGCGGGCGGCGGCTCTTCGGCCGCGGCTTGCGCAGCCCGACGCCTCGTCTGCGATCGACGCGCAGCACAACCAGCCGTCCGACACCGCTGAGGGCAACGGCCCACTTTCGACCGAAAGGCCGAGCCTCAACTCGCATTCTCATCCGACCGCCTGCATTGCCCTGGTCAGCCACATATCTAACCCTTGTTATTTTTTTTATCCTTCGCGGTGGCAGCGGTTGCATCAGTTGGTTGTCTGATGATAGCCTCAGTGACATAAAGACTAAAAATAGTTAGAAATGAGGGAGAGAGTGGATGCCCGTCAATCAAATCATGCATCCCACAGCCGCCATCAATCGGCTGGTGGAGGCGCATTTTTTCCGGTCGGACACGAGTTTCCAAGGCGACCCCGCCAGCCTTCCACTTGATATCCGATATGTCGAAGCCGGGGGCATGGCCGTCGTCCGAGTCCACGGACCAGGCATCGGCGTGCGCCGTACACAGCACCACATACGCGAACGGCGCGCGAACTCCTTCGCAATCGGTCTGCCGCTAAAGGGCAGCATCTCGGTGACCCAGGCGGCAACGCGCGATCTCCGTGTGGGTGAGGGTAGCTTCGTCATCACCTCCGCCGACAAGCCGTTTTTCCACAAGACCTGTCCTGAAGAGGGCCGGGAATGTTTGATCCTGAACGTGCTTGTCCCGGCGCACATGTTCTACCAATACTTCGCCCGAGATGACCATGCCTGCGGGCGCTCCTTTCCTATTGCGTCGGCGTCGGCGCGAATCGCAAGTAATTTGCTCGATATGCTCAGTAGGGAGGGAGATACTATCTCGCCGGCATCCGCGGCTGAACTCGGGCAGGCGGGGCTTAATGCACTGCTGACGGAGGCCCGCGATCAGATTACGGAGCAGAGCAAGGAGGTGTCGGCTACGGCGCCGCACTTGAGGCGCGCGCTGCGTTATATCGACGCAAACTTCAGTCAAGTGGGCCTCACGTCCGATCAAGTGGCAAGCGCATGCAATTTTTCGCGTCGCTACTTCTACTATATTCTCAAAGAGGCGGATATCGGCTTCGCTGAATATCTTTGGACCAAGCGACTACAGCAGGCGAATGCTTGGCTTGCACGGCCGTTACATGACGATCTCAACATCGCTGAGATTGCGGCACAGTGCGGCTTCCAGAGCGCATCTCACTTCAGCACCCTCTATCAAGCAAAGTTCGGACGCTCGCCCAGGCAGGCCCGGTCGCAACGTCAACTGTATCGTTCATCGCCCGAAATCGAGGAGCTCGCGCCCTAGATTGATATAATGCCCAGTTTTACTCGAGCTGCGAGAAGACTCGAATCATGAACCTGAGGCAAGACGAAAACACGAGGCGTGACCGCCAAGTTTGATCTGATCCGCGCGCTTGGTGACAATAGCCATGGGAGTTTTTCGGGGCGTGGGCGCCTGGCGATCGTAAGCGGGGTCTGACGGCCGCCTTGCGCCGCTCCCGATCGCCGGGATGATTGCCGCTCTTTGAGCGGAGTGGCG
>NZ_JBANRK010000028.1:0-25050 GCF_037860795.1 Sphingobium mellinum
CGATGTCGGCGAAGCCGGGATCAAAATCACAGGACAGCATTGAAGCACACGGTCCTGCCTGACAATAAGGCAGGACCGCTTTCCTATGGCTATGACGAGGGTTCCTGGGTTCCCGCACCGTGCGCCAGATATCCCATACGCCATTGTGATACGGACTCGCCTGTCCAGCGCCGACAGGATCGGCGGTATCTTGACGAGCGGTTCGCGCAAAGCCGATCCGGCGCAGCCGGATACGATGCCCACTCAGATTGAACAAATCCCGCCCATGTCGAAGTTACGCAGAAATTCCCCGCGGATAGTGACGAAGGATAACGGGGAACGAATGGCATACGCCAACTATCATCCGCTATGATGAGAGCGCCATCAGCTGGCGCGCTTCGCTCGGCTGCCGGGGACCATGTCATTCATGACGGCGTCAAATTCGCGGTCCGATGACGATCGTCGCAAATCGAGAAGCGGGATGGCATTTCCGACCGGATATCGCGCTTCCGGCTCGGCTGTTTCCAGCGCTTCCACTATGACTGCCGCGACGTCGTCCGGCGAGATCGTGCCGGCATCGGAGCCCTGTGAAAAGGCTCGATGTTGATTGAAATAGTCGCCGTAATTTCGTCGGCCTTCATCGTCGAGCTGAGCCAGGCTGTTATCCAGTTGGGCAACAAAGCCTTGGACCATGGCAGTTGCGATCGCGCCCGGCTCGATCAGAGACACAGGGACGCCCCACTGACCCGCTTCCAGCCGCATCGTGTCGGCAAGGCCCTCCAGCGCGAATTTCGAAGCCGTATAATGGCCTAACAGTGGCAGGGCCAACTTGCCCGCCATGGAACTTACAAAGATGAACCGTCCCTTATTGGCCCGCAGTTCAGGCAGCGTCGCCTGATAGACGGCGAGATTGGACAGGGTGTTGATCTCCATTGTCCGGCGAAACAGTGCCAGCGGCGCCGTCTCGAGTGGCCCGCACGGATTGACTCCCACGCAGCTGATGACGCCGGTCAATGGCTCGTCGCTACGGCCCAAAGCGTCCCTGACTTGCCGGGCGCCAATTTCAGCGGAAGAGAAATCCGCGACAAAGAGATTGGCCGCCCCAAAGCCGTCCTGCACCATCCGTTCCAGGTCAGCATCATCAAGCGCTGAACCCAGCACCTTGTAGCCGCGGTCTAGCAACTGGCGCGTAAGGCATCGACCCACCCCCCCCGAAGCGCCGATGACCAGTATCTTGCCTGATTGTCCTGACGTGGAAGGCATTGTTCATACTCTCCGGAAAAAGCGTTGATGAAGGGAGGTAGCAAGGATCTGCAATGTTGCGACCTGTCGTGTAGGATGCTGGGCCTATAATAAACACTGGCGCAAGGGAAGGCCGTCCGTGCCGAACTTTGCGAAGGCCCGCGACAGGAACCAATGGTTCGCTTGCATGATTGATGCAGGGAAAGGAAGCGATCATGAACGGCAAGAAGGATGCACCAGCACGGAGCGATCAGTCAGATACGCCCATGGAGCCAGATACACCCAGCGAGAATGTCACCGGCCTTGATCATGTGGGAAGTGATGATGCCAGCCAGCTGCCTGAAGAGAGCAGGGCGATTTCGCTGCCGATAGAAGAAGGCGACTTCAACGCCCAGACGCAATAATTCCGCCGGCACGCGGTTTGAATGGCACGATGAGCCTGGATGCTTCCTCATTCCAGGGTTGTCGACGCGTGTTCGGGAACATATGTTAGGCAATTAAGGCTGCTCTTAGGAAAGCCGCTCGCCTCAATTTGGCTCCCTATCCTGCCAGACCCCGTCTGCCGGGGTAAGGCCATATACACGTTGCGTTAGGCTGGCCGGGGCATTAGGTCCTACCTACTGTTTTTATGAGAGGCGTGTCATGGGATATGATTATCGGGTAGGGTTTGTGACCTACCCTGATGCGGAGCCGGGCAGTCCTGGTTCGAAGGCTCCTTATATTGATCATGGGACGGATCGGATTGATCCTCGTCGGTATTACAGTGCTGAGGAAGCGGCGCTGGAGTGGGATCATATGTGGACGAAGAGCTGGCTCTTTGTCGGGATCACGCAGGATTTGCCGGAGGTTGGGGACTGGTTCAAGGCGGATTATGGCAAGGAATCGTTCATCATTGTTCGCGATGGCGAGGGTGATGAGGGGGTTTCGGCCTTTTTCAATGTCTGCCCGCACCGCGGCAACCGGATCGTGCATAGCGATTTTGGCAGCGCGGGCGGTGACGCGGCGGCAGGTGGCTGCATTTTCACCTGCGACTTTCATGGTTGGAAGTTCGGGCTGGACGGGCGCAATGTGGAGATTCGCGACGAGATGATCTTCCGTCCCGAAGCGATCGCGCATCGCCCGGGTCTCAAGGCGGTGCGGTGCGGCGTGTGGAACAGCCTGGTGTTCATCAACATGGACCCGGATGCCAAGCCGCTGCTGGATCATCTGGACGTGATCCCTGCGCATCTGGCGCCTTATCCGTTCGAGAAATACCGGGTGATCCGGGACATCGAGACCTGCTGGGACGCGAACTGGAAGGTCGCGCTGGATGCGTTCATCGAATTTTACCATGCCGATGACGTGCATCCGCAGGTGGCGCCGTTCACCGAGACGCTGGGCTGCCAGTATGACCTTTACGGCAATGGCAACAGCCGGATGATCATTCCGATCGGGTCTGTCCCGGTGCGCTTCGAGGATCGCGAGACGGTACCCGAGGGGATGAAGGCTTTCCTGCAATTTTACGGCGGCAATCCCGACGACTTCCTGCATTTGAAGGGCCATGAATATAACAAGGCCTTCGCGCAGACGCGGCGCCAATGGGCCAAGCGGCATGGCTATGACCATTTCGACGCGATGACCGACGACCAGGTCAATGACGACTGGAACTATTTCATCTTCCCCAACATCACGATCAACGCGTTCAGCGACTCGCTGTTGCTGCAGATTTTCCGCCCGCATGAGACCGATCCGCGCAAGAGCTATTATCGCGCGATTTCGCTGTGCCTGCCGGTGGGCGGGTCGCAGGACATGGTGATGGATCCGGGCCAGTTTGGTCCCGAGGCGGTATCGCCTCCGGGTTGGGACGGGTCGATCCGGCCTGAGAAGATCGTGCCGCAGACGCTGGAGGAGTTCGGCTCGGTGCTGGCGCAGGACGCGGTGCGCGTTCCCGAGGTGCAGAAGGGCGTCGAATCCTCGGCCTTTGACGGCTATGTCCTGTCGGAATCGGAAAACCGCATCCGCCATTATCTGGCCGAGCTTGACCGCCTGATCGGCCGGAGCTGACGCCATGGACATGCCCAGCAGCGCGCCCAATCTGTTTGAGAGCGTCGAGAATCTCGAGATCAAATTGTCGCGTACGAAGACGTGGAGCGGGCTCGAGACCGACGCGGCCTATTTCCCGCCCGAGCGTGACGAGGCTTATGCGGAAAAGCTCGGCGATCCTGGCAGCTACCCCTTCACGCGGGGCGCCTATCCGCAGATGTATCGCAGCCGGATGTGGACGCTGCGCAACATCGTGGGCTACGGCTCGCCCGAGGATACGCGCCAGGGGCTGGAGATGGTGCTGCAGGCGGGCGGGACCGGGGTCAGCATCGTGCCTGACCCGCTGACGACGCAGAGCATCGATCCCGATCACCCCGCCTTTGGCCCCGAAGTGGGCCTGGAGGGCTGCTCGCTGCCCACGACCCGAGACATGGAGCGGCTGCTTGACGGGGTGGACCTGGCCAAGGTGGACACGGCCTGGCACTGGGCGGCGATGGCCTATCCGCTGGTCGCCTCGCTGCATGTGAAGCGGGGTCAGCCGCTCGCGACGCTGCAGGGGTCGAACATGCCCGACATGCTGCAGGAGACGCTGTGCGGCTGGGGCAAGCGGATCGCGCCGACCGAGCTGGCTCACCGCACCACGGTGGACGAGGTGGAGTTCAGCGTGCGCAACAGCCCGCGCTGGGCGCTGGGGATGCCGCAGGCCTATGACCTGCGCGAGCGGGGCCTGTCGCCTGCCGGGGAGATCGCGCTGGGCATGGCGATCATCAACAAGACGATGGAGGACCTGATCGCGCGGGGCCTGACGGTGGACGAGGTGGCGCCGAGCCTTGCCTGGGTGTCGACCTCGGACATCGACTTCTTCGAGGAGGTGGCGAAGTTCCGGGCGTTGCGGCGCACCTGGGCGCGCACGATGAAGGAGCGGTTCGGCTCGCGGGACATGCGCTCGCAGCGGCTGCGGATCGCCTGCCACACGTCGGGCAAGTCGCTGGTCTACAAGCAGCCGCTCAACAATTTGACGCGCACCGCGATCCAGAGCCTGGCGGCGCTGTGCGGGGGGGTGCAGTCGCTCGAGGCCTGCACGTTCGACGAGCCGGTCTGCGTGCCCACGCACGAGGCGCGCGAACTGGCGACGCGCCAGCAGCAGATCCTGGCCAACGAGGTGGGGGCCGCGCGGGTCGCCGATCCGTTCGGGGGCAGCTATTATATCGAGGCGCTGACCGACCAGGTGGAAGCGCAGGCGATGGCGATGCTGGCGCGGCTGGAGGAGAAGGGGCTGCTCGAAGCGATCGCCAGCGGCGATGTCGAGCGGATGATGGACGACTTCAACTTCGACCTGCAGACCGAGCTGGACAGCGGCGAGCGCGTCATGGTGGGGGTCAACCGCTTTGTGCCCGAGGACGAGCCGGCGCCGACCCGGTTCCGGTTCGACCGGACCAACACCCATGCGCATATCCGCCGGTTCAGCGAACTCAAGCAGCAGCGCGACCAGGCCGGCTGGTCGGCCTCGCTCCAGAGCGTCTATGCGGTCGCGCGGGCGGGCAACAATCCGATGCAGGCGATGATCGACGCGTTCATCGCCGATGCCAGCATCGGCGAGATCTGGGGGACGGTGCGGGTGGCGCACGGCTATGACTATGACCCCTATGGCCACATCCAGGCGCCGTTGAGCTACCTATGAGCAGACCCAATACCGTACGCTGCATGCTGGGCATGCTGGGCACCGACGTGCATTCCAAGGGCATCCGCACGCTGGCGCGGCTGCTCGACGAGGCCGGCGGCATCGATGTCGACTATATCGGCGAACATAACAGCGTCGAAGGCATGGCCAGCGCCGTGGCCGAGCGCAAGGCCGACATCGTCGGCCTCAGCTTCTCCTCGGCCGCCTATGTCGAATATACCCGCCAGCTCATCGATGCGATGAAGGCCAGGGGCGTCGGCCACGTCCCCGTCATCCTGGGCGGCATCATCCACCCCGACGATGTCGACGAACTCAAGCAGATCGGCGTCGCCGCCGTCTTCGGCGCAGGCGCCAAAACACAGGACATCATCGCCTTCGTACAAAATACAACCAAACTGAAATGATGCATTTCGTTGATGTCTGTGCGCTCGAGGATATTCCCAACGGCAAGCATCGTGCCTTTGTCATTGAAGGCGTGTCTATCCTCATTTTCCGCATCAATACCGAAGTTCACGCGCTGGAAAATCGCTGTACCCATCTCGATTTTCCCCTTGAGGGTGGACGGCAGATCGGGTCGCACATCATTTGTCGCAAGCATGGCGCCCGTTTCGACATATGCACCGGCAAGGCTGTCGTGGGACCGGCCGTAGATGCGGTCCGTCGGTTCGAAGTGCGGATCCATCACGGCCGGGTCGAGGTGCAGCCCGGCAAGGCGCGCCACAGCCACCCCTTCGGGAAGGCGGTCTAGGCGTTTTTCAAGCAGGTGAATCATCTGCTGGCTCACCAAAGGCGCTAACAAAGACCCGGCGCCTATGGGCCGACGCGGTCGGATCGGGAACATGCTCCAGAAATAACGGCCTGCGTCTAGCTCGGCAGGCGCTCACCCGCATTTTCCTCAAGCGGGAGGAGGCATTAAAGCCTGACGAAGATGCTCGATACGTTGAGGATAATAGGTCTGCAGATAGGCGTCGAGCGCCTCTGCATCGACGCGTTTCGGATCGACCCCTGATATCCAGGTCAAATTGGTTTGGCCCTTGTCCCCTGCAGCGAGGCTGATCGTTCCGCTCAGTCCGTTGGCCGCCGGGTTGCTACCGTCGATGACCGCATATCGCAGGACGTGCTGATCATTATCCAGAAATTCCAGCCTTTCCGCCGCCCAGAAATCGGTGAAATATACCGTGCGTACCGACCCGACGCCTTCGCCAACGGTTTCGCAACGCTCCACGAGAGGATGCCAGCGCATCAGGTTGGGAAAGTCCGCGATCATCGACCAGACCTCACCCAGCGGCGCGTCGATCGTGGCATTGAGAGTGATCGTCATTCATCTGCTCCATCATGCAGGCACATGGGAAGGGCCTTCGCGATTCTCTTTATCGCAGTCTTGACTGCGCCCGGGTCTCGGCAATTCAACGCGAAAAGCATGTCGGTTGCCCCCGCGGTGCGATAGTCCTCAACCACCCGCCTGATCTCGTCCGGCTGCTCCGTCGCGATGGCTGCCTTACGCTCGCTCTCTGTAACAGTCTCTCCGTCGAAGGCGATGTTGACGCGCATGCTCGCGGTAAGCAGCCCGGAATCTCGACCCAATGAATCCGCCTGCCGACGGATGTCGTCGAACATCATGCGGAATTGTCCGGGGCTGAGCGCCAGGGCCTGCCAATCGTCTCCAACCCGGGCCGTGCGGCGCAGGGCTGCCGGGCTGATCCCGCCGATGGAGATGGGGATCGAGGCGCCGAATGGCTTGGGTGCGGTATGAACGTCGCCGAAAGCCCAGTTCACTCCATCATGATCCGCAGATTCGCGCGACCAGAGTGTCCGGATGATGTCGATGGCCTCGTCCGTCAACGCGCCGCGTTGGCCCCATGGGATGCCAAGCGCCTCGAATTCCTCGGGCACGTTGCCGATACCAACGCCCAGGGTCGCGCGTCCCTCTGACAGATGATCGAGGGTGGCGAAATATTTCGCCACGAAGAAGGGGTTGTGGAACGGCAGGACGAGAATGGACGTGCCCAGACGAACCCGCGAGGTTCGAACGGCCAGGGCCGAAAGGATCGACAAGGCGCTATAATAGGGACCATTCCCAATCCGGTCCCGCACATAGCTGACGTTGACCAGATGCTCGGACGTCCACAAGGAGTGGAAGCCCAGCTCCTCCGCCAGAACGCCGATCTCGATCAGCTCCCGGGCGTCGGCGATGCCCCAGTTGTTGGGAATGGAAAGGCCGATCTTCACCTGTATCTCTCCGGAAGGGGACCGGAACGGGTCACCCCGCTAGTCTGATCCTTATGGATATGTGCCAGCCATGCCCCGTCTCGTTATTGATGTCCAGATCAGGTGCATATCAGGGCAATTTCGGGTCGGCGGACAGGATTTTCGCGGTAAATCCTTGTCCGTTCAAAAACTCGGCCTAGCCATTTGAGAAGGTTTGACTATCATAGTACCGATATCCTATATGCAGGGTCAACGACAAACGGGCTGGCAGAGCGATTGATGCCAGGCTCAAAAATACGGAGACATACGATGGCGAAGGTTCACAGAGTTGCCGGCTATCACCAAGGCAAGATCAACGCGAACATTGAAGACGTCTGGGCGCTGGTGATGAACTGGGGAAGCCTTGCCTGGTATGATGACGGCTCCAACTCCGAAGGCATGAAGGTCATGGACTGCTGGCTGGAAGGCGAACTGGATGCCGTGCCCCGGACGAGGGTGATGTCCCGCGGGGAAGGCGCCGCGGAACTGGGCGCCCCAGTCGAAAATCGCGAAGTGCTGCTCGTCGCGGACCCGGTGGCGCACCGGCTCTATTATGACGCGACGGACGGTTTTGCCGAGGGGATCCGCAATTATATGGCGAGCTGGACCCTGGATGAACTGGATGATGGCGGTTGCATGATGACCATCTCGTCGACTTTCGATTGCGTGCCGGCAGAGATTGGTGAGCAGCAGTCTGCTATGCTCCACGGCGTCTATGTGTCAATCGTTTCCAGTCTCGACAAACATTTCGCCAAGGCGCGGGCAACTGCATGATAGACTTCGGCATCATGCTCCTGGCTGATCTAACCTGATGGGGAAGATACGACATTGAGCGATCAATCGCCCGAGGTCACGCAATTGCTGGATCGACAGCAGATAACGGATGTGATCCATCGCTATTGTCGCGCGGCGGATCGACTGGATGTTGAACTGATAAAGATCACATTCTGGGAGGACGGTGCTTTCGATGGGGGCCCTTCGGAAGGACCCCTTCTGGAAATCATCGCGCCTTTCTTCGAGAATGTGGTCCGCCATATGTGGGCGACGAGCCATCATGGCGTCTCCAACATCCTCATCGAACTGGATGGCGACCAGGCCTTTGTGGAGACTTATCTGACGGCGCTTCACCTGTCGCACCCGAACCACGAAAGTCGCGCCGCGCTGCTAGGCGAGGAAAACGCTCTGGCTGCGGGTTTCAAAGACGATGACGTCGCCGAGTTTACGTTTGGCGGGCGCTATATCGACCTGTTCCAACGTCGAAATGGGGAATGGCGCATCTTCAGGCGGAAGATTGTACCGGACTGGAATCGCGTCGCGCTTTACAGTGGGATCACCGCCGGCGGGCAATATGATCTGTTGCGCCATCGCCCGAGCCGGGATTTTCGTGACCCGGTCTATTCGCGATAAGGCGATCATCAACAAGCTCCCGTGCGGACAGGTAGGCCACCGCACGATTGTTGCGGTCGGACCTCTTGCCGACCGCAACCACTGCTGACAGATCCTCTTACTGGGCGGTCAATCCGCCATCGGCCGGGATCGCCGCCCCGGTCACGAAGCTGGAGGCATCGGATGCGAGAAACGCAAAGACACTGGCGATTTCCGACGGCGCCGCCCCCCGATTAAGCGGCATGCGCGCAATAAAGAGGTCGGCATCCGATCCCAACTGCTTCATCGTGGCTTCCACCATCGGCGTCAGCACCACGCCGGCATGGACCGAATTGACCCTGATCTTGGATGGCGCCAGTTCGATCGCCGCTGCCTTGGTCATGCCGGTGACGGCGAATTTGGACGCGCAATAATCCATGTTGTTCGCTGCGCCGACCAGGCCGTAGCCGGATGAATTGTTGACGATCGAACCGCCCCCGGCACGGAGCATCGAAGGCACAACGATTTTGGTGCCCAGGAACACACCATCCTGGTTGATGGCGCAGACCGTCCGATATTCTTCCAGCGTCATATCGACAAGCGGCTTCCAGTGGCCGGGATGTCCTGCATTGTTCACCAGGACGTTGACCGCACCAAAGGCGGTTTCCGTCTCTTCGACTGTGCGCTCCCAATCGGCGGCCTTGGTCACGTCCAGGCGCGAAAAACGGACCCGGTCACCCAATTCCTTGGCAAGCGCCTCGCTCGCCTCGACCTGGATGTCGCCGATCGTGACGCTGGCCCCGAGTTGATGGAACAACCGCACGGCCGCGGCACCGATACCGCTCGCTCCGCCCGTGATGATGGCAACTCTGCCGGTAAGATCAAACATTACTCATCCTCTCAATTATCGCGATCTGCTTCAAAAACACGGAGCGGCGGAAAGCTTCAGCTCAGCACCTCGTCCGCAAGCTTTGTGTCTATCAGTTCCCGCATCTTCAGGATCTTGTCGCCCCTGAAGTGGCAGAATACCGCATAATCGCCATCGAACCGCTTGCCGTTCACCAGCTCGCATTTGCCCGAGAACATGGCGGACACGATGTCGCCTTCCTCGACCAATTCCTGAAAGGTGAATTCTCCCGGACGTACCAGCGCTGATGAAAAGGCTTCGAGCTGTCCCAGGATGTCGCTCAATGTCCTCGTGCCGCGCAATACAGTGCTGCCGAGAAACTCATGCGTAAAATCCTCGGTGACGAAGGCGAGCAGCGATTCGCCATCACCTTTACCGACAGCCGTGATATAGCCGCGAACCGCCTGCTTCTTTACACTTTCCATCTGTTCCACTCTATCTGTTGAACTGTGATTTCGCGTCATTCCGGCGAATAGCCATCATCGCTTGGGGTTCGGCTATCCATTCCTGTCCTGGCCGCGCTTCAGTAGGTCGGCAATATACTTCGGCCGGCTTGGGACACGCCGGCGCGTCAGCGATACAGATCGTATTTCAAATCCATAAACCACACTAGAATCGAATATTTGCCAGTGATCCTGATGAATCTGAAGTTCGTTCAACGCCTAGCCCACAGCGTGACGAACTTCAGATTCGGGTTACTGGATGATCGTCACAATGCCTCGACGATTGTCACATTCGCCTGGCCGCCGCCCTCGCACATCGTTTGCAGGCCATATTTGGCACCCCGGGCCCGCAGCGCATGTATCAATGTCGCCATCAGCTTGGTTCCCGAAGATCCGACGGGATGGCCGAGCGCGATCGCACCGCCATTGACGTTCATCTTCATCGGATCGGCGCCGGTATGTTTCAGCCAGGCGAGTGGAACCGGAGCAAAGGCTTCATTGACTTCGAACAGGTCTATGTCGCCAATGGTCATGCCGGCCCGCTTGAGGGCCTTGTCCGTGGCGTATAGCGGCTCTTCCAGCATGATGATCGGGTCGCCGGCGGTGACCATGAAGCTCGCGATCCGGGCGATCGGCGTCAGCCCATATTCCTTGAGCGCCTTTTCCGAAACAACCATGACGGCCGATGCGCCATCCGTGATCTGCGAGGATGTCGCAGCCGTGATGAGGCCGCCTTCCATCACGGGCTTTACCCCTGCCATGGCTTCCAGCGAGGCGTCCCAGCGAATTCCTTCGTCCTTGACATGGACATCGGTGGAACCATCGGGGAGGGTGATTGTGATGGGCACGATTTCCGCCTCGAACGCGCCAGAATTGGTCGCGGCGATCGCGCGGCGATGGCTCTCCAGACCAAATGCGTCCAGGTCCTGGCGGGTGAAGCCCCACTTCTTGGCGATCATCTCGGCGCCGCCGAACTGGCTGAAATCCTTGATGCCATAACGGTCGCGGATCGCCTGGATCATGGGCGTGGCGCCTTCGGCACTGTTGGTGGCCGAACCGAGCGGAACCCGGCTCATGCTTTCGACACCAGCGGCGATCACCACATCCTGCGTTCCCGACATGACCGCCTGGGCAGCGAACTGCACCGCCTGCTGGGACGATCCGCACTGGCGGTCGATCGTCACCGACGGCACCGTTTCGGGCAGGCTAGAAGCAAGCACGGCGAAGCGGGCGACTTGGCGGGACTGCTCGCCCACCTGCGTGACGCATCCCAGGATCACATCGTCTATGACCTCGGCCGGAACGCCTGACTTGGCGACGACCGCGTCCAGAACCTTGGCGGCGAGTTCGACCGGATGCCGGCCGGAAAGCCTTCCATTGCGCCGCCCGCCAGCGGTTCGAACGGCGGCCACGATATAGGCGTTCATATGCTTTCCTTTACACTCTCGTCTGGCTCGGTTGCGCGCTTGCCGCCGGTTGCCTCCGGCGCTTTGGTCACATTGCTCGACATCCTCGTATAGGCATTCGCCGGGGCTCTGTAAACGATTAGGTCCTACATCCTGTTTTGTACGATTGGCTGGAGGATTGCAGGGGTGCGTCCAGATGATTTTCGGTCAACCGGCCCGCGACCTGGGGTGATTGCCTCCCAAGCGGACGGCGTGACCCGCCCCTGGACGACGGGGTTGGTCGGCGTCGGTGGGGTGCCTGGCACCTCGGCCTGAAAATTGATGGATGCACGTCGATCCGTCCTGTCATACATTGGCACGCGTACGGGTTCGTGCGGGCGTTTCGTGAGTCGGCTCCTGGCGGCATGGATAACCGGAATGGGATCGCCCTTGTCGCTGCCGATGCGGGCGGTTTGCGCCCGCGTGCCAGCGACCGCATGACGAAGATTGCATTGTCATGTGCAAAGCATTAGGTCCTACCTACTGTTTTTATGAGAGGCGTGTCATGGGATATGATTATCGGGTAGGGTTTGTGACCTACCCTGATGCGGAGCCGGGCAGTCCTGGTTCGAAGGCTCCTTATATTGATCATGGGACGGATCGGATTGATCCTCGTCGGTATTACAGTGCTGAGGAAGCGGCGCTGGAGTGGGATCATATGTGGACGAAGAGCTGGCTCTTTGTCGGGATCACGCAGGATTTGCCGGAGGTTGGGGACTGGTTCAAGGCGGATTATGGCAAGGAATCGTTCATCATTGTTCGCGATGGCGAGGGTGATGAGGGGGTTTCGGCCTTTTTCAATGTCTGCCCGCACCGCGGCAACCGGATCGTGCATAGCGATTTTGGCAGCGCGGGCGGTGACGCGGCGGCAGGTGGCTGCATTTTCACCTGCGACTTTCATGGTTGGAAGTTCGGGCTGGACGGGCGCAATGTGGAGATTCGCGACGAGATGATCTTCCGTCCCGAAGCGATCGCGCATCGCCCGGGTCTCAAGGCGGTGCGGTGCGGCGTGTGGAACAGCCTGGTGTTCATCAACATGGACCCGGATGCCAAGCCGCTGCTGGATCATCTGGACGTGATCCCTGCGCATCTGGCGCCTTATCCGTTCGAGAAATACCGGGTGATCCGGGACATCGAGACCTGCTGGGACGCGAACTGGAAGGTCGCGCTGGATGCGTTCATCGAATTTTACCATGCCGATGACGTGCATCCGCAGGTGGCGCCGTTCACCGAGACGCTGGGCTGCCAGTATGACCTTTACGGCAATGGCAACAGCCGGATGATCATTCCGATCGGGTCTGTCCCGGTGCGCTTCGAGGATCGCGAGACGGTACCCGAGGGGATGAAGGCTTTCCTGCAATTTTACGGCGGCAATCCCGACGACTTCCTGCATTTGAAGGGCCATGAATATAACAAGGCCTTCGCGCAGACGCGGCGCCAATGGGCCAAGCGGCATGGCTATGACCATTTCGACGCGATGACCGACGACCAGGTCAATGACGACTGGAACTATTTCATCTTCCCCAACATCACGATCAACGCGTTCAGCGACTCGCTGTTGCTGCAGATTTTCCGCCCGCATGAGACCGATCCGCGCAAGAGCTATTATCGCGCGATTTCGCTGTGCCTGCCGGTGGGCGGGTCGCAGGACATGGTGATGGATCCGGGCCAGTTTGGTCCCGAGGCGGTATCGCCTCCGGGTTGGGACGGGTCGATCCGGCCTGAGAAGATCGTGCCGCAGACGCTGGAGGAGTTCGGCTCGGTGCTGGCGCAGGACGCGGTGCGCGTTCCCGAGGTGCAGAAGGGCGTCGAATCCTCGGCCTTTGACGGCTATGTCCTGTCGGAATCGGAAAACCGCATCCGCCATTATCTGGCCGAGCTTGACCGCCTGATCGGCCGGAGCTGACGCCATGGACATGCCCAGCAGCGCGCCCAATCTGTTTGAGAGCGTCGAGAATCTCGAGATCAAATTGTCGCGTACGAAGACGTGGAGCGGGCTCGAGACCGACGCGGCCTATTTCCCGCCCGAGCGTGACGAGGCTTATGCGGAAAAGCTCGGCGATCCTGGCAGCTACCCCTTCACGCGGGGCGCCTATCCGCAGATGTATCGCAGCCGGATGTGGACGCTGCGCAACATCGTGGGCTACGGCTCGCCCGAGGATACGCGCCAGGGGCTGGAGATGGTGCTGCAGGCGGGCGGGACCGGGGTCAGCATCGTGCCTGACCCGCTGACGACGCAGAGCATCGATCCCGATCACCCCGCCTTTGGCCCCGAAGTGGGCCTGGAGGGCTGCTCGCTGCCCACGACCCGAGACATGGAGCGGCTGCTTGACGGGGTGGACCTGGCCAAGGTGGACACGGCCTGGCACTGGGCGGCGATGGCCTATCCGCTGGTCGCCTCGCTGCATGTGAAGCGGGGTCAGCCGCTCGCGACGCTGCAGGGGTCGAACATGCCCGACATGCTGCAGGAGACGCTGTGCGGCTGGGGCAAGCGGATCGCGCCGACCGAGCTGGCTCACCGCACCACGGTGGACGAGGTGGAGTTCAGCGTGCGCAACAGCCCGCGCTGGGCGCTGGGGATGCCGCAGGCCTATGACCTGCGCGAGCGGGGCCTGTCGCCTGCCGGGGAGATCGCGCTGGGCATGGCGATCATCAACAAGACGATGGAGGACCTGATCGCGCGGGGCCTGACGGTGGACGAGGTGGCGCCGAGCCTTGCCTGGGTGTCGACCTCGGACATCGACTTCTTCGAGGAGGTGGCGAAGTTCCGGGCGTTGCGGCGCACCTGGGCGCGCACGATGAAGGAGCGGTTCGGCTCGCGGGACATGCGCTCGCAGCGGCTGCGGATCGCCTGCCACACGTCGGGCAAGTCGCTGGTCTACAAGCAGCCGCTCAACAATTTGACGCGCACCGCGATCCAGAGCCTGGCGGCGCTGTGCGGGGGGGTGCAGTCGCTCGAGGCCTGCACGTTCGACGAGCCGGTCTGCGTGCCCACGCACGAGGCGCGCGAACTGGCGACGCGCCAGCAGCAGATCCTGGCCAACGAGGTGGGGGCCGCGCGGGTCGCCGATCCGTTCGGGGGCAGCTATTATATCGAGGCGCTGACCGACCAGGTGGAAGCGCAGGCGATGGCGATGCTGGCGCGGCTGGAGGAGAAGGGGCTGCTCGAAGCGATCGCCAGCGGCGATGTCGAGCGGATGATGGACGACTTCAACTTCGACCTGCAGACCGAGCTGGACAGCGGCGAGCGCGTCATGGTGGGGGTCAACCGCTTTGTGCCCGAGGACGAGCCGGCGCCGACCCGGTTCCGGTTCGACCGGACCAACACCCATGCGCATATCCGCCGGTTCAGCGAACTCAAGCAGCAGCGCGACCAGGCCGGCTGGTCGGCCTCGCTCCAGAGCGTCTATGCGGTCGCGCGGGCGGGCAACAATCCGATGCAGGCGATGATCGACGCGTTCATCGCCGATGCCAGCATCGGCGAGATCTGGGGGACGGTGCGGGTGGCGCACGGCTATGACTATGACCCCTATGGCCACATCCAGGCGCCGTTGAGCTACCTATGAGCAGACCCAATACCGTACGCTGCATGCTGGGCATGCTGGGCACCGACGTGCATTCCAAGGGCATCCGCACGCTGGCGCGGCTGCTCGACGAGGCCGGCGGCATCGATGTCGACTATATCGGCGAACATAACAGCGTCGAAGGCATGGCCAGCGCCGTGGCCGAGCGCAAGGCCGACATCGTCGGCCTCAGCTTCTCCTCGGCCGCCTATGTCGAATATACCCGCCAGCTCATCGATGCGATGAAGGCCAGGGGCGTCGGCCACGTCCCCGTCATCCTGGGCGGCATCATCCACCCCGACGATGTCGACGAACTCAAGCAGATCGGCGTCGCCGCCGTCTTCGGCGCAGGCGCCAAAACACAGGACATCATCGCCTTCGTACAAAATACAACCAAACTGAAATGATGGGCCTCTGGGAAATTAGCGGTGCATCTGGTTTGCATGGAGAGGCACCAGAAGGGCTTCATCAAAGGAGATGATGACAATGAACGCAGAAGACCGCCTGGCGATTCAGGAACTCAACTTCAAATACGCACTTTATATCGATACGTTCGACCCTGAAAACTGGGCGCAGGTTTTTGCGTCTGATGCGATCCTCGACGAAAGTGAGTTTTTCGAAGATGCCTGCTTCGAAGGTCGGGATGCAATCTACGCCTATGGCGCCAAGATTCGGGAAAATGTTCACCACCTGGTGCACCTGATCACCAATCATATCGTTTCCGGCCTCACGGCGACCTCGGCCCGCGGAACATCCTTTGCGCTCGTTGAAACGATGCGCAAAAACGGTGAACGCGTGCGTTTCCACGTCCGATATGATGATGAATATGTGAAGGCGGGCGACGTGTGGACGATCGCGAAAAGGAAGTTGCGCAAGTCATTCCCACCGGAGAATGTAATCTCCGCGACGTGATCTCGTGATCCCGCCGGGCCATTTCGCCGACATCTGATTTTCTGACGAGGATCTTGGCGACAGTTTAGAGCATAGTCCGATCTGACTGGATCGGATTATGCTCAATTCATCTCGTATTTTCCGAATTTTCCAAGTCAGCAGATGATGCCATCCGCTTCGAAAATGCTCTAAATCTGGGACATTGTCCGTCTATCCAGCAATTCGAGGGTATTCGCGCGGATCGCTGCTGAAAAGCGGCGGAGGCACTGGCTGTCGCGCACCCGGTTTCCCTCTCCTGATTCAAACATCAGACCGATCTTGCGACGCTGATCAAATCCGGCAAGCGTGGGCATGACAATGCCAGATTGGGCGAAGCAGCGCGGCATGACGGTCACGCCCAGGCCGGATCGAACAAACGCGACCGCGCGGTCGTCATTGGTCGTCCGCGCGGCGAAGAAGGGGCGAATGCCCCGTTGGGTGAAAAAGCGACTTATATCGGGAAGAGCTTCACAGTTACGGCGCACGATCATCTCGGCATTGGCGACCTCTTCGGGCTCGACAATTTTGCGATAAGCCAGTGGATGCGTATTCCAAAGCGCCAGAGCATAATTTTCTTCGAACAGGACTTCATGCTGGTGCGCGTCATTACGGATTACACCTATGATCGCATCTATCCGACCTCGTTCCAGCCGCGGCAGAAGATCACGCATACGCCCTTCAACGATCTCCAGCCGCTCTCCTTCGACTTGGCAGGCCTCATGCGTTGCGGCCTCGACCCAGGACGAGGGGAGGGTGGAAATAATCCCCAAACGGATGAGTTTGCTTTGTCGATCGACCGCCATGGCCTGCATGGCCTTTGCGAATTCAGCTTCGATCCGCCGCGCGTGGGTGGCGAAGGTCACCCCGAAACTGGTCAGTTCCACACGCCGGTTGGTGCGGTGGAAGAGAATATGCCCCGCCAGTGACTCCAATTTTGCAATTCCCACGGACAAGGTGGGCTGGGATACGCCGCACAATTGAGCAGCGCGCGAGAAATTCCCCTGATCCACGACCGCCAGAAAATAGTGAATGAGATAGCGTTCTATCATAGACCAGCTCTATGATATGATTGCGGCAGGGTCAATTTTTCGCAAGGCTTTACACCTGCTAATGGTGCCCTACTATCCACCGCTGGAGAGGCAAGTGACGCCCGATTTTGATTTCGCGCTAGGCGAAAATGCCGACATGATCCGTCAAAGCACGGCCCGGTTCGCGGCTGATCGCATCGCTCCGCTCGCGGTCAGGATCGACGCGGACGACTGGTTCCCGCGCGACGAATTGTGGACCGCGATGGGCGACCTGGGCCTTCACGGCATCACCGTGGAGGAAGAATGGGGCGGCGTGGGCCTCGGCTATCTCGAACATGTCATCGCCTGCGAAGAGGTCAGCCGCGCATCGGCATCGATCGGGCTAAGCTATGGTGCCCACTCCAACCTGTGCGTCAACCAGATCCGCCGCTGGGGCAATGAGGAGCAGAAGGCGAAATATCTGCCCAGGCTGGTTTCCGGCGAACATGTCGGCAGCCTCGCCATGTCGGAAGCGGGCGCCGGTTCGGACGTCGTATCGATGAAGCTCAGGGCGCGCGAGACTGACAGGGGCTATGTGCTGGACGGCACGAAATTCTGGATCACCAACGCACCCTATGCGGACACGCTGGTCGTCTATGCCAAGACGGGGGAGGGCAGCAAGGGCATCACCGCTTTCCTTATCGAAAAGGACATGCCCGGATTTTCGATCGGGCAGAAAATCGACAAGGTCGGCATGCGGGGGTCGCCGACGGCGGAGCTGGTGTTCGACGGCTGCGAAGTACCGCGCGAGAATGTCATGGGGCCGCTCCATGGCGGCGTGAAGGTGTTGATGAGCGGACTCGATTATGAGCGCGCGGTTCTATCCGGCATCCAGCTCGGCATCATGCAGGCGTGCCTTGATACGGTGATCCCCTATGTTCGCGAGCGCAGGCAGTTCGGCCAGCCGATCGGTTCTTTCCAGCTGATGCAGGCCAAGGTCGCCGACATGTATGTCGCGCTCAATTCGGCGCGGGCCTATGTCTATGCGGTGGCCAAAAGCTGCGATGCCGGCAAGACAACCCGCTTCGACGCCGCGGGCGCGATCCTGCTGGCGAGCGAGAATGCCATGAAGGTCGCGCTGGAGGCGGTGCAGGCGCTGGGGGGCGCCGGATATACAAAGGATTGGCCGGTCGAACGCTATATGCGCGACGCCAAGCTGCTCGACATCGGTGCAGGGACCAACGAGATCCGCCGCATGCTGATCGGCCGCGAGCTGATTGGAGCCGGGCGATGACCGCCTGCCTTCTCGAAACGGCTGTCGCCTTGGAGAGTGAGACGTTCCAGGCCAATGCGGCGCATAACCGCTTGCTTGCCGAGCGGTTGCGCGCCGATGTCGCAGCGGCTGCGCTGGGGGGCGGCGCGCATGCGCGCGAGCGGCATGTCAGCCGGGGGAAGCTGCTGCCGCGCGATCGTGTCGAAAATCTGCTGGACGTGGGCAGTCCCTTCCTGGAAATCGGCCAGCTCGCCGCCAATGGCCTGTATGGCGGAGATGTCGCGGGGGCGGGGATCGTCGCGGGGATAGGCCGCGTTGCGGGCCGGCAGGTCATGATCGCCGCCAATGACGCGACCGTGAAGGGCGGCACCTATTATCCGCTGACCGTCAAGAAGCATTTGCGCGCGCAGGAAATTGCCCTCGAAAACAATCTGCCCTGCATCTACCTTGTCGACAGCGGCGGGGCGAACCTGCCACATCAGGCCGATGTGTTTCCCGACCGCGACCATTTCGGCCGCATCTTCTACAATCAGGCGCAGATGTCATCGCGGGGAATTCCACAGATCGCCTGCGTCATGGGCAGCTGCACGGCGGGGGGCGCCTATGTCCCCGCCATGTCGGACGAAACGGTGATCGTCCGCAACCAGGGCACGATTTTCCTGGCCGGGCCGCCGCTGGTGCAGGCGGCGACGGGCGAGGTGATCACGGCTGAAGATCTGGGCGGCGGCGACCTGCATGGCCGCAGGTCGGGCGTGGTCGACCATGTTGCCGAGAATGACGAACATGCGCTAAGCATCGTGCGCGACATCGTCGGCACGCTGGCGCCGCAGGACATGGCGCCTGTCAATCTGCGGGAACCGGTTCCTCCCAGATATGATCCGGCCGAGCTGTACGGCATCGTCCCCCCGGATGTGCGCGCGCCCTATGATGTGCGCGAAGTTATCGCGCGGATCGTGGATGGCAGCGAATTTCATGAGTTCAAGGCGCTGTACGGCACGACATTGGTGTGCGGCTTTGCCCATATCTGGGGCATGCCGGTTGCGATCCTTGCCAATAATGGCGTGCTGTTCAGCGAAAGTGCGGTCAAGGGCGCGCATTTCATCGAACTGGCCTGCCAGCGCCGTATCCCGCTGTTGTTCCTGCAGAATATCTCCGGTTTCATGGTTGGTGGCAAATATGAGGCGGAAGGCATCGCCAAGCATGGCGCGAAGCTGGTGACGGCGGTCGCGACGGCCAGCGTGCCCAAGATCACGGTCCTGATCGGCGGCAGCTTTGGCGCCGGCAATTACGGCATGTGCGGCAGGGCCTATCGGCCGCGCTTCCTCTTTACCTGGCCCAACAGCCGCATATCGGTGATGGGCGGGGAACAGGCGGCGAGCGTGCTGGCGACCGTCCATCGCGATGCATCCAAATGGACCGCCGAGCAAGCCGAGACCTTCAAGGCGCCGATTCGGCGCAAATATGAGGAAGAGGGCAATCCCTGGCACGCGACCGCGCGCATGTGGGACGATGGCATCATCGACCCTGCCCAGACCCGCGATGTGCTGGGCCTTGCTTTCGCCGCCACCCTCAACGCTCCTATCCCCGAACGCCCGTCGTTCGGGCTGTTCCGGATGTAAGTCGCGTGATTCAGTCCCTCCTGATCGCCAACCGTGGTGAAATCGCATGCCGGGTCATCAAGACGGCGCGCCGTCTCGGCATTCGCACGATCGCCATCTATTCCGATGCGGACGCGCAGGCGCTGCACGTGCGCGAAGCGGATGACGCCATCCATATCGGCGCGTCGCCGGTGCGTGAAAGCTATTTGCTGGGCGATCGCATCATTGCCGCGGCCCTGCAATCGGGCGCCGAGGCCATTCATCCGGGCTATGGGTTTCTTTCGGAAAATGCCCAGTTCGCCCAGGCCGTCATGGACGCCGGGCTGCTGTGGGTCGGTCCCGACCCGTCGAGCATCACCGCGATGGGCCTCAAGGACGCGGCCAAGGCGCTGATGTCCGATGCCGGCGTGCCGGTTACGCCAGGCTATCTCGGGGAAAATCAGGATAGCCTCTTCCTTGCAACCCAGGCGGAAGCAATCGGCTATCCTGTCCTGATCAAGGCGGTCGCCGGCGGTGGCGGTAAGGGCATGCGCCTCGTCGAGGCGGCATCGGAATTTGCCGACGCGCTGACTTCCTGCCAGCGCGAGGCGGCATCCTCCTTCGGCAACGCCCATGTCCTGATCGAAAAGTTCATCCAGCGCCCGCGCCATATCGAGGTGCAGGTGTTCGGCGACAGGCATGGCAACATCGTCCATCTGTTCGAACGCGACTGCTCGCTGCAGCGGCGGCACCAGAAGGTGATAGAGGAAGCCCCCGCGCCAGGCATGGACGCCGCCACGCGCGAGGCCCTGTGCGCTGCCGCCGTGCGCGCGGCAAAGGCGGTCGACTATGTCGGCGCCGGCACCATAGAGTTCATAGCCGATGCGTCGGAAGGGCTGAGGGCGGACCGCATCTGGTTCATGGAAATGAACACCCGCCTTCAGGTCGAGCATCCCGTGACTGAGGCGATCACGGGTCAGGACCTGGTCGAATGGCAATTGCGGGTCGCTTCGGGTGAACCGCTGCCCTGCGCGCAGGATGACCTTTCCATCTCGGGCTGGGCGATGGAGGCGCGCCTGTACGCCGAAGACCCGGCCAAGGGGTTCCTGCCGTCGATCGGCAGGCTCGACGCCTTCCATCTCGGCGATACGGTGCGCGTTGACACCGGCGTCGCGCAAGGGGCGGTCATCTCACCCTATTATGACCCGATGATCGCCAAACTGATCGCCCATGGCCGCACCCGCGAAGAGGCGCGCATCGCGCTGGCGGCGGCGCTGGACCGATCGGTGGTTTGGCCGCTGCGCACCAATGCGGGCTTCCTGGTGAAGGTGCTCGCCCGTCGGGACTTTGCCGGCGGCGCTGTCGATACCGGGCTGATCGCCCGCGAAGGCGAGCGGCTGATGCCGGCCATGCTGCCGAGCGAAGCGCTTCTGAAAGCCGCCAGTGCTCGCCTGAGCGGTGCGGGCGCGCTTTGCGGCTTCCGCCTCAACGGCCCCCGCCGCCCGCGCGGACGCGTTCTGGTGGACGGCCTTCCGGTAGAGGTGGATCTGGACGCAGGCGGCTCCAGCCTCGCTGCCCCGGCGCTGACACGGCTGCTGGTGACCGAGCATGGACGAAGCTGGGAGATCCGACCGTTCCGGGCATCGGCCGGCGGCGCTGCGGCGGCCGGCGACGGCGCAATCCTCGCGCCCATGCCCGGTCGGATCATCGCCGTAAGCGTCGCGCAGGGTGACAAGGTCATCAAGGGGCAGAAGCTCGTTACCCTGGAGGCCATGAAGATGGAACATGGCCTGGTGGCACCATTTGACGGCACCGTTGAGGACTTGCCATTCGATGAGGGCGCGCAGGTCCAGGAGGGCACATTGCTGGTCCGTATCGTCGCTGACGACGCGGATTGAGCGGTAGGTTTTCGGTAAGTGGCAGGAGATCGGACAGCCACCGCGTGCTCCCAATCAAGCCCCATGGCGATGATCCCGTCCAGCGCCGCGCCATCGTCCTGTGCCCCCAGCAATGCGCCGCCGATTTCGGCAAAGGATTTCAGAGTGTCCCGCACGGCCGCCTTTTCGTCGGCGATCCTGGTGCTGCAAAGGCGCTCGGACGCTCGATAGAAGCGGCCCACGATGCGGTCATGGGTTTCCTCGCATTCCCGTTAATCCCCTCTCCGGGAACCGGCGCGATCATGTCCGCCGACCGGCCACCCCCTCGCGCCCGAGTATCACAGGCACGCGGCGGTAACCGAGTCGGATCCGCCTCGCGACGATCTTGTGCACACGCTGTCGAACCTCGGTAAAGCAAAAGCTGCGATCTCATCTCATTGCGGGACTACTCTGCCGGTGATGGGGTGCCATGGCGATCACAGGTAAGATTGGCGCGTTCCGGTATCCGCCGCCTTTCGTACCGCGTCCAGCATCTTGTAGCGCAGGACCGCATGGGCGAAATCTGGCGCTCGGTTCCCGCCGTCGCGCATGTCCGCAACGATATGGGCATAGGCTTGCGCGACATTGAGCGCGACGCCCTTGGGTCTACCCGGCGCCCAATAGCATTGCTCGGGCGTGGGCAGTGGGGCCTGCGCCTCTCCCGCCTTGGCGCCAGATACCGACAGCGGCACCAGTTCGCCGAAGCCGTTTGGCGCGGTTACGGTGATGTCTCCCTTCGTTCCGTTGATTTCCCACAGAAAATTGGTCCCCGTCGACATGCCGCCGCGATAATGGACGGAAAGCATGGCACCTGACTGGAAACATCCAGCAATGAGGATCTGGTCTGGCGTGTCCAGCTTTTGAACGCGGTCGGTGCCATGGATGAGCGATTGTGTCCTGCGTTGCGCGGTCTGTGCGACGAGATGATCGAGTTCGCCAAGGCAAAAACATACGCCGTCCAGCGTATGGCCAAAGGGGATCTGGAGCATGCCTGCCCCGGATTTGACATCGAGCACATAGGCGTCATGGGGCATTACGACCGGACCCCAGATACCACCCGACGCGATGATGGAAGAGGACAGGACATCCCCCACATAGTCTTGGGTTATAAGGTTACGGATATGATTGAATTCCGGGCCCGAACGCGCTTGCAGGCCAGTAAAGTTGCGAACACCCGCGCTCCTGGCTTTTTCGGCGAGCTTTTCGGTTTCTGCCAGTCCGTTGCCGAGCGGCCATTCGCATAGCACCGCCTTGCCGGCATCGATCGCCATGGACACAAGGTCAAAATGAAGCGGGACCTTGACGTTGACGACCACGAGATCGACATCGTCACGCGCAACCAGTTCGGCGGCATTGTCATAGGCCGGAACGCCGAAAAACTGGGCGGCCTTGTCCGCCGTCTCGCGGCGGGAGGTGGATACCGCCCGTAGTTCAAGATCCGGCGACGCCTGTATTGCGGGCATATGCGCGTCCAGCGCCCATCCGCGTTCCGGACTGCCGCCGATAATTCCGATGCCAATGGGCTTTGCCATTTCTCATGTCCTTTTCGTTCGCGATTGCCATGATCGGCGGGTGTTCCGGCCTTGTCGGATTCTAGTCCGACCTGTCGGCCCGCCTGCCGGGCAGCAACTGGTTCATCATCTCGTCCATCTCTCGATCGGTCGAGCCATTGCGCCCCTCGAATAGCTTTATCGCGCCGCCAATGGGATAGCGCGCGTCAGAGGTCGCGACTTCAAGCACGTCGATGATGGATTGCGCAACCTGATCCCGCGAAAGCACGATGATATCCGTTGTTTTGCCAATCGTCTTCTGTTGGGCGAAATACTGGCCGTAATTTTCTCGTTTGGCATCGTCCAGCAGCGCGAGCTGGTCAGCAAGCTGAGCGCCAAATTCGCGGGCCATTTTCGTGGCGATGGCGCCGGGCTGGCCCGTCTCGATCACCGCGCGTTTAATGGGACCATAACGCCCCAATGCCCCGGCCTCCGCCTTGCTGCTTTGCGCCGCGGTCTTGCGTCCATCGGAGTCCACGACACAGACATGCGATGTTTCCATCGACAGGTCGATTCCGGCATAGTGACTCTTGGCTGCTTCCTTCAGGCTTCGACAATCAGAAGGTCCGCTGTTTTGCCAGCCCGAGGAAGCAGCCACAGATTGCACGATGACCTGTTATCTGGTTCAGCTTATTGAGTGGTTGAGCCGAGGACCGAGGGGTGTTTCAAGGTTGCAGGAGGGGCCTGAGCGCGTCTATGGCGCAATCGAGCACAGGATGCTCCCGCGGCGGCCGCGGTGGCTCATCCAGGACAACGGGAGAAAGACATGTCCACCGGTACCCAGCAGCAGGTTTTCTGGGAACAGCAGAACCGATCGTTCAGCGAACCCACGCCCGCGTGCGACCTGTTACACCCGGAGGCGCGAGAGGGCGAGACCGATCCGGCGCTCACGGAGACCCAGTATTTCGGATTCAGCGTCCCCGAGGAGCAGATCCACGGCCTGACATACCTCTGGCACCACCCGAACCTCGGCGTCGTCAGCGGCGGCGTATTTGCCTGGCGCGGCGTCAAGCGTGGGCCTCTGGAGGCGGAACTGTTCGACATGATAACCTTCGCCTCTGACGATTGCCTGGCCGGAGACCTTTACGATTACAAGCTGCCCAACGGCTATCACGTCACGACGGAGGAGCCGATGCGCAGGCATCGGCTGCGCTACGCGGACCCCAGCCGGGGCAACGCGCTCGACATTTCTCTTGAGGCGGTGATGCCGGCCATGGTGCTCGCTAACGGCCACCACCTTGAGCAGGCGATGCGCACCACCGGCGAACTGACGCTGGGCGGCAAGACCTACCCCGTCGAAGGGTATAACGTCCGCGACCGCACCTGGTCAGAGCTGCGGCGTGATACGTTGCAGCCGGGGGGCATGCCGCCGATCGACTGGATGACGGGCGCCTTCGGTGACGACTTCAGCTTCGGCTGCACCGCGCAGGACAACCTCGACTCCAACCCGGACTGGAAGGGCGTCATCGAGGCGTCGCCCGGCGATCCGCTCAAGCTCGGTTGGGTGTGGCGCGACGGCGAGTTGACCCCGCTGGTCTCCTCACGCAAGCGCAGCCGGCGTTCGGCGGGCACCCTCTTTCCCGAAGCCGTCGAGATGGAGCTGACGGACGCCCGCGGCCGAACCTACGAGATGAAGGGCACGATCGTTGCCGCCTGTCCCTGGTACCCGTGGCCTACCCTCGAGGCGGTCATCTGCTCGGTGCGCTGGGAGTGCGAGGGCCGCACGACCTATGGCGAGCTGCAGCGCGGACTGCGGCCCGATTACATCCGCGCGTTCAGGGATTGGGCGTGAATACCGTGATGATCTGCTCAACCGAAGACCGCTTATACCAACCACCAGTGATGCTGACTCACGAGGGGGATTCCCAAGGCGGTAAATTTCTGAATCTATGGCTTCTCGTTG
>NZ_JBANRK010000029.1:0-20138 GCF_037860795.1 Sphingobium mellinum
TCCTCTACGCCGCCGCTGCCCTGGTCCTCATCAGGCGCATCGCTCGTTACGCATGAGATTCAAGACGGGCTCTCAGGAACTTCGGCCCATGTGGCTCCCGAGCGAAAGCGCCACATGATCCCGTTAAGCACACGCCGATCATCCACTCGGGCCACACCGCGTGGCTTGTTGGGCAACAACGGCTCGATAATCGCCCATTCCCGATCTGTCAGTTCATACCGCCGTCGTGCCATCAAACCCTCCAATTCTGGAGGCTCCTGAATCACGCAAACCAACAATCCTCAAGCTAATTTATGAGTTTACGGCCTAGATGTCTGGTTGCGACACATCATTGGCATAATATAGGATGTCGTCGACTTTGGCCATAAGATCGTCTGGCGCCGTGAGCTTGTAAAGAGGATTGGCGAGCGCGGGTGCCTGCGCGATCCGTTCCTCCACCTTCTGGCGTGGTGAGTTGCCTTGGAGCACGCGCTGTCGTCGTCGATTGTAGGCGCGGTTGAAGCCGGCCAGCAGGATTTCGAGATCCGCGTGGCCGGCGACGTTGATGCCCAGCACCTCGCTGGCGATGCGGCCGTTGAAGCGCTCGACCATGCCATTGGTCTGGGGTGTATAGGGTTTTGTCTTGCGATGACTGACCTTGATCTCGGCGCAAGTGCGTTCAAAATCGTCGGCGGTGAAGCAGGATCCCCGGTCGGTCAGGACATGGGTGATGCGGAAAGGGAATGCCTTCCTGGCGGCATTGAGAAAGGTGATAGCGTTGGCGGCATTCTCGGCGTCGTAGACGTCGAGATGGACGAACCGTGAGCAACGATCGATGGCCACATAGAGGAAGCGCTTGCGGATTTCACCGTCTCCGGTGCGCAGCTTGGGCAGATGTTTTACGTCGATATGGACGAAGCCCAGATCATAGTCCTTGAAGCGGCCTTGCCCTTTGCGCGGCTGCGTCGTGGGTTTGGGTGGGCGGCGGTTGAGACCCTCGGCCTTAAGCACCCGATAGATGCTGTCGCGATTGAGGTGTGGCAGGAAGTGCCGGAGCACGAAGGTGAGATCATCCAGGGCGAAGCCAGTCGACCTGCGCACAGCGCAGATGATGGCGCGCTCTTCCTCGGTCATGCACCAAGCCAGGCGCTTAGGCCGGCTTGAGCAATCCTGGACCGCCTGCTCGCCGCGTCTGCGCCACTTGCGGACGGTTTCGTCGCTGATGCCATTGCGCTTTGCGAGAACACTGGCGGGCTCGCTAGAACGAGCGATTTCCGCCCGCACAACAGGCGTGGTTCGGGCCTGGGGATGTATCTGCACCATCACGAAACCTCATCAGCAAAAGCGGCAAAGCGCCACGCGTGATCCGCGATAGCGCTACTTACCATGTCCCAATGATGTGTCGCAACCAGACAGCTAGCCCGCTCGCGTTCGAAGCCAAAGTGGCATAGTGAGATAGGTGACCGGCACAAAACCGTTACAAGTCCAGATGGTTGCTTCTCCTCATGGTTGTGGCCGCTCGATATGGACCACGTCTTACCATCTGCGAGGAGCAACCACCCCACCGACTCGGGGCTGAGCCCCAATCACCCCATCTGACCCGATTTAATTGCCTCTCTGCCGAAAAAGATGGCATAGGCCGAAGGTGGCAAAAAAAGACGCATATGGCCGTTGGGGGCAAAGGAGTGATCGGTGCCTGATAAGTTGAGCGATGGCGCTATGCCTACATCGCTCGGCCGCCACCGGCGGCACTTTCTTGATAGGCTTTACCGTGACCATGTAGGCAATCTAGTGGGTTGGTTGCGGCGGCACTATGGTGGTGGGCCGCCGTCGCCTGAAGATATTGCGCAAATAGCCTTCACCAAACTGGCCGCGCTTGAAGACATCCAACGGATCGAAAAAATCAAACCCTATCTCTATGCCACGGCGGTCAATGTGGCGCTCGACGAGATCAAATGGATTAAGCGTACTGACGCGTTTACGAATCATGAACTTCAACGCACCGGTCACGCCCTGGAAGAAATTACGCCCGATCGCGTCTATGAGGGAAGAGAGGAATTAACCCTGCTCTCCCAAGCCATGGAAAGGCTTTCGGACAAGCAACGCGAAATCATCAAGAGGAGCCGCTTTCTAGGCCAGACCTATGCCCGGATCTCGGCGGAAACAGGCTGGAGCAGCGCCGACATTTCACGGCAATTTAGCGCGGCCATGGTCGCCATCCAGGCAGCGGTCGCCAATGGATCGACGGAGGATAAATGAGCGATATAGCGAATATTCTTCCTTCCGGAGACGATGCCGGCGCGCCGCCGGATCAAGCTGTGCGCTGGTTGGCCTATTTATATTCGGGTGAGGCAACCAACGAAGGCAGAGCGAAATTCTCTTCCTGGCTGGATCACTCGACCATCAATGTCCTAGCCTATCGCAATCTGGAACAGATCTGGCGCGATATGATCTTCGCTGGCGTCCAGACCATTGTTTCGACTGAGGCGTGCGACGACGAACCCGCAAGCCACATCGTCGCGCTTGAAAGTCGCTCGAGCAGGCTTGCTTCCCTGTCCGGGCGGCGTGGCGCGATCGCGGCGATGATGGCGTTGGCCGCATCGCTGTTACTGGCGTTGGGGATCTGGCGTTTGGAATTTTTCGATACGCCCACCGTCCAAGCCTATCGAACGGCTGTTGGGGAAATTAGGACCATCTCGCTTTCTGACGGCACGCGGGTCACGCTAGCGGCGGACTCCGCGATCAGGGCAACATTTTCCAAGGGGCGTCGCGGGGTCGAACTTGTCGCAGGTCGGGCTTGGTTCGATGTCGCCTCCAACCCGGCAAAGCCGTTTACCGTCCTTGCAGCGGCGACGCATATTCAGGTGATCGGTACGCAGTTCGATGTCGATCGCGCTCCTGACGATGTGCGGGTGTCGGTGGCGAGGGGCGTCGTGAGCGTCGCACCGCTTGCTGACCCGGCAACGCGAAATGGCGGCGTCCTATTAATCGCGGGTCAGCGCGTCGTATCCGCTTTGGACGGGCGCATCGGTTCGATCGAGCGTTTCGATCCCGCCAATGCGGCGCTCTGGCGGACAGGGCTGCTTATATATCGTAATGCCCGACTGAGAGATGTGGTGGCGGAGGTGAACCGTTATCGCGTCGACAAGATCGTCCTGGCCGATGGAAGCCTCGGCGAAATGAGAATTACAATGGCAGTGCGCGCCGATCAGACCGCAACCCTGTTGTCCGGTCTCGAGGCGACGGCTCCGCTACAGATAGATCGCACCCCGATGGGCATCATGGTTCGACCCAAAAGATAGACGGAAGGAGAGGGTGGCCGTAAAGAAATATTGCATTTAATTAGTAGCTTGCAAAAAATTTTCGACAAACATGGAATATTTTCTAAGCGGCACAGTCCCTTCTCAGGGGACGCCCGCCTGGGTGGCCCTAATAATTGATAATATCAGGGGAGATCAGCGCATGCAGTCGAATCATGTGTCTCACAAAACTGTATCGGATCGTTGGAGTAATGGGCTGGCAAGCGCCTGTTCCGGGTTGGCGCTGACGCTGGGCATCGCGGCCGCTGCGTGCATCGTGCAACCAGCAGTGGCGCAGGCGGCATCGCAAACCATCTCGATCCCCGCCGGACCCTTAGACGTCGCACTGCTGGAACTGGCGAGCAGGACAGGTATCTCAGTGTTTGTCCCTCCCGCCCTCGCGGCAGGGAAAACCTCACCATCCATACGCGGCACGATGACGCCGGATCAGGCTCTGAACGGCTTGTTGCGGGGCAGTGGCCTTGTCTACAACCGTGGCAGCAATGGGGCCTATGTCATCCTGAGAGCGCAGCCGAAGAACATTACCTCTGCGTTTTTCCCTGCGGCGCCTCAGATGGTTCCCCAGTCCGCAGGAACCGCCGCGCGCGAGGCGCCCCCCTTGCCCGTTGACGACATCATAGTCACCGCACGCAAACGCGACGAAACGTCGATAGCGGTCCCCGTCGTATTGACGGCGGTTAGCGGTGCGGAACTCACGCGGCGCGGGATCAACAGCGCCGACGCGCTGTCCCAACTGGTGCCCGGTCTGACGATCGCCGGCGCTGGCGGCGGCGCCCAGGGCGGCACGATCGCGTTGCGTGGCGTGGCCGGTCCCGACACCAATCCGCTCGGCGACCAGGCGGTGTCCTTCAACATCGATGGCGTGCAGGTGGCGAAGTCGAGCGTTCGCCGCCTGGCGTTCATGGACCTTCAGCAGGTGGAGGTTCTCAAGGGACCCCAATCGCTGTTCTTCGGCAAAAACAGCCCCGGCGGCATCATTTCGCTGCGCACGGCCGACCCGACGCCAAATTTCCAGGCCAAGGCGTCGGTTGGTTATGAGTTCAACGCGCAGGAGTGGCGTGGAGAAGGTTTTGTGTCCGGTCCGCTGACGGACACGCTCGGCGCACGGCTCGCTGTCTACGGTTCGGATATGCGTGGCTGGGTCAAGAGCGTGGTGCCAGCGGACAGCATCAGTCCGCCCTTCCATCGATTCGGCCCCCGCAGTCGTGAATTCGATATGCGCGGAACATTGAAATTCGATCCGAGCGATGCGTTCAGCGCGCGCCTCAAAGTCTCGTACGGCACGGTCAAGGGTGCTGCCGCCAGCGGCAATGCGCAGGTTGTCAACTGTCCCACCGGAAGGTCGCAGCTCGCCGGCGTGGTCAGCGACTGCAAGGCCGACCGGCGGATAAATCGCACCGATAATGTCAGCACCGCCTTCACACCCTATGAACCCGCCTTCGGCGATGGCCATACCTATTCGAAGCAGCGCCAGATTCTGGTCGGGCTGGAACTCAACTACAAGCCTAGCGATGCGATCGACCTGACCTCGGTAACTGGCTTCTACCAGGCCAAATTCAGGAACGTCGATCAATTTGCGACATATCCGGTTGTTCCCATCGGGCAGTTCGGCAGTTTCGGCCTGCCGCAGTTTCCGTCTTTCCTGACCTATTATAACCGGGAGATTTCGCAGGAACTTCGCGCGAGCAGTAGCTTTGATGGGCCGCTGAATTTCACCGTCGGAGGCATCTACTCGGACACGCGCTCATCGATCTTCACCCACGCCATGTACAATATGAGCGACCCGCGAGAACTGGTCCATTCGTTCGCCGCTCAGGATGGCGTCGCCTATTCGGCGTTCGGCCAGGCCCGCCTGGACGTGACGCCGCAACTCGAACTGTCGGCGGGCGGACGTTATTCGCACGAGAAGAAGTCGCTTCCCGTCACGCTTGCGGATCTGACCCTTTCGCGCGTCAATCCGGTGGCTCCCTATGCAACACCGGTGCGCAAGGTTTCCTTCAACAATTTCTCGCCGGAACTTACGGCCACCTACCGGCCCACGGAGAGGCTGACCCTGTTCGGGTCGTTCAAGAAGGGTTTCCTGTCGGGCGGCTTCAATGGCAGCACGGCAACGCCCGGGCTGCCACTCAATTACGGCCCGCAGACGATCAAGGGCTTTGAAGCTGGAGTGAAAGCGGCCTTGTTCGCGGGCGCGCTGCGCACCAACCTGTCAGTCTACAACTATAAGGTCGGCGGCCTCCAGATCACAGCGTTCGAGAATGGCATCGGCACCATTCGAAACGCTGGCGGCGTGCGGACCAAGGGCATCGAGTTCGACATAAACTATCGCTCGCCGATCGAAGGGCTGACGCTCAGAGGCGCCATAAACTATAATCGCGCTCGCTATCTCAGCTATTTCGGACCCTGCTGGCGCGGACAGTCGCAGGGACAAGGCTGTAACTTCCGGGCGGTTGGCGGCGGCAACGCCCGCCCGATCCTGCCGGGCGAGACCGGCAACAACCAGAATTTGGCCGGGCAGCAACTCGTCAACGCGCCTGAATGGTCGGGAAATGCGGGCGCCAGCTACGAAACCCCGCTTGGCTCGGCGCTCAAGCTCGGCCTCTCTACCGACGTCACTTTCGCCAGCAGCGTGCCGACCGACGCCGCCATCAACCCGCTCCTGATCTCGCCCAAGCGTGCCCTGCTGGACGCCACCGCGAGGATCGGCGACGCCAAGGGCGCTTGGGAAGTGGCGCTGATCGGCCGCAACCTGACCCAGAAATATTATTGGGCCAGTGGCCAGCAGTTGCAGTTCACGGGATTGACGGCGTCCGGCACCCCAACCGCCTTCACCCCGGCTGACACATATGCCGTCCTCAATCGGGGTCGGGAAATCATGCTCCGGCTCACCGTCGCGTTCGGACAGTAATCAGCGACACGTAGCCGATGCGAGCACGCTTTTGCCATGGGAATGAGAGCATAGTATCAGGACCCCAATAAAAATAGCGGACCTTACAGCGGACCTTACAGAAGCGGGGTCAGTGATTTCGATTGGGGCACCCCGGAGGCCTTTTGTAGGATTGAAGGAAATTTCCATGGCAAAGCGCAAGACGGTTGCGATGTACGGGGCCTGGGTCGCTTGTGCGGCCATTTCCGCCGGATTGCTGTTTACCGGCGGTAAGGAACCGATGGCGAGCGCAGCCGGCGAAGCCGGGTCTGTCTTTCCCGATCCGGCTAAACAACCTTATTCGCCGCCCGTACGCTTCGCCAATGAGGATATGAACCTTTACTGGGGCAACACGCATCTTCACACCAACAATTCCATGGACGCCATCAGCTTGGGCGGGGCCACCACCACACCCGAAGAGGCTTTTCGATTTGCGATGGGTGAGCAGATCGTGGCCGCGAGCGGCGTGCCCGCCAAGCTCCGCCATCCCCTCGATTTTCTAGTCGTGTCCGATCATGGCGAATATCTGGGCGTACTGCCCAAACTCGCCAAGGCCGATAGCGCGAAGGTCGACTGGCAGCCGGGCCGGCAGTGGAGCGAATTCCTGCAGTCGGGCGATCCCAAGAAGCTGGCGGCCATTTACACGCAATTTCATGAAAAGGTCGCTATTCCTGCCCAATTTACCCAGTCGATATGGCAGGATGTTGCTAAGACCGCCGATCGCTTCAACAATCCCGGCCACTTCACCGCCTTTATCGGATATGAATGGTCGTCGACGCCCAATGGCGACAATCTGCATCGCAACGTGATCTTTCGCGACGGCGCGGCCAGGGCCACGCAGGTCGTGCCTTTCTCTGGCATCGACAGCACGGATCCGGAAAAGCTCTGGGCGTATCTGAGGGCCTATGAGATTAAAACCGGTGGTCAGGTGCTGGCGATCCCCCATAATGGCAATATTAGCAACGGGCGCATGTTCGCGCCCGAAACCTTTACCGGCCAGCCGCTGACCGCCGCCTATGCCCGCGAACGCGCGCGGTGGGAGCCGGTGGTCGAAGTTACCCAGATGAAGGGCACGAGCGAGGCGCATCCGACCCTGTCGCCGACCGACGAGTTCGCCGATTTCGAAATCTGGGATCTCGGCAATTTCACGCAGACGGCCAAGCAGCCCTGGATGCTGCCTTTTGAATATGCACGTCCGGCCCTGAAAGCAGGGCTGCAATTTGAGCAGAAACTGGGGGTGAACCCGTTCAAGTTCGGGATGGTCGGTGGCACCGACCAGCATAATGGCCTCACCACCACGAGCGAAGATAATTTCATCGGGCAGTGGCGCAATTCAGAGCCTTCACCTGATCGATACAGCCGCGCCATGGCGCCGGTGAAGAATGTCAGGGAAAACTGGCGTCTGGGTGCATCGGGCCTGACGGCGGTGTGGGCGAAGGAAAATACGCGCGAGGCGATCTTCGACGCCATGAAACGGCGCGAAGTCTATGCGACCACCGGTTCGCGGATACAGGTACGGGTGTTTGGCGGGTGGAATTTCGCGAAATCCGACGTCTTGCGGCCGGACTACGCGCATATCGGCTATGCAAAGGGTGTGCCGATGGGCGGCGACCTGACGCGTCAGGCGGGGGGCAAGGCCCCAAGCTTCATGATCGCGGCGGCCAAGGACCCCGACGACGCCAATCTCGACCGGGTTCAGGTCATCAAGGGCTGGCTCGATGCGAAGGGGGAGGCGCATGAGAAAATCTATGATGTCGCGCTGTCCGGCGGCCGCAAGGTCAATCCCAGGACCGGCAAGGCCCCGCCGGTAGGCAATACGGTCGATATCGCCAATGCGACTTTCACCAACAGCATCGGTGCGCCCGAACTGGCGACCGTTTGGACCGATCCGGCGTTCGACCCGAACCAGCGCGCCTTCTATTATGTGCGTGTGCTCGAAATCCCAAAGCCGCGCTGGACCGCCTATGACGCTCAGTTCTTCAAGGTGAAGATGCCTGCCAACATCCCCATGACGGTGCAGGATCGCGCCTTCAGCTCGCCCATCTGGTATAATCCCCGAAAGTGATGGCACAATGCACCCCAGTCAGTTCGGCGCATCGCGACAAATATGGCATATATCATTAACCGCTTGCGTCGCGAGCGGCTCGTCTGGTTGCTCTTTGCCGGGCTCATGTTCCCCGATGCTACCAGTCAAAGGTTTAGTCGAGTTTCATGACGGTGTTTAAGGGGATGGAGGGCAATCTGACGGCGACCTGTGCCAAGGTCGTTCCTGACGAGTTTTGGGCGCACTCATTTGTCGAACGGGCAGTTTGGGCTGTTGACGGGTCTGGTCGTTCGTCGGTTTGGACACGATGGGAAAGGATGACGAGGTGACGGGGACGCGCAAGATAGTGTCGAGGGGCGCAAAATGGGCGACTTTGGCGGCCGTGTCGGGCGGGCTTTTGCTTGTCGGTGGCAAGGCGTTGCTGGCCGAACCTGCGCAAACGATCTCCGGAACGGCGGCTGAGATACCCGGCGGTTCGGCTGCGCCGGCCTATTCTCCACCGGTGCGCTTTGCCAATGAAGACACCAATCTTTATTGGGGCGACACCCATCTCCACACCAATTACTCGGCTGACGCTTTTGGTTTCGGCAATACCACGGTTAGTCCGGCTGAAGCCTACCGGCTGGCAAGGGGCGAGGAAGTGGCCGGCACGAGTGGTCTGCACGTGAAGCTGCGCCGTCCGCTCGATTTCCTCGTGGTCGCCGATCACGCCGAATATATCGGCGTGTTCCCGCGGCTGGCCAAGGGCGGCAGCACCGAAGGCCCTTGGGAACAGGGCAAGCGCTGGAGCGATTTGCTCAAAGCCGGCGATGTCAAAACGGCGATGAACGAATTTTTCGGCATCCTTCGTGCGGGCGGGTCCAGTTCGCCGGAGCCTGCAGCGCTGGTGAAATCGATCTGGCAGGATGTCGTGAGGACCGCTGACCGGTTCAATGATCCGGGCCACTTCACGGCTCTCATCGGCTATGAATGGAGTTCCACGCCTGGGGGCGACAACCTGCACCGCAACGTCATTTTCCGGGATGGCGCCGACAAGGCCCTTCAGGTCGTGCCATTTTCGGCAATGGACAGCACGGACCCGGAGAAATTATGGGCCTATCTCAAGTCCTATGAGACAAAGACGGGCGGACAGGTCCTGGCCATTCCCCATAATGGCAATCTGAGCAACGGCCGCATGTTCACGCCGCAGACTTTTACGGGCCAGCCGTTCACCGCCTCTTATGCGCGCGAGCGAGCGCGGTGGGAGCCGGTCTATGAGGTCACGCAGACCAAGGGCACCAGCGAGACCCATCCGACCTTGTCCCCATCCGACGAATTTGCCGGTTTCGAACTGTGGGATACCACCAATGTTCAGGGTGCCGTCCGCAAGACGCCTGCGATGCTGCAATATGAATATGCGCGCAAGGCGTTGAAGGACGGACTGCTCCACGAGCAGAAGCTGGGCGCCAATCCGTTCAAGTTCGGCATGATCGGCAGCACCGATTCGCATATCGGCGTGTCGACCACGGCAGAGGATAATTTTTTCGGGAAATTGCCCAGTTCCGAGCCGTCTGCCCGCCGCTATGCTTTGCCCCTGGCGGAAACGAAGATAACGCAGTGGAACTGGCAGATCGGGGCATCGGGGCTTGCAGCGGTATGGGCAAAGGAAAATACCCGCGCATCGATATTCGACGCGATCCGGCGACGGGAAGTCTATGCGACCACGGGCTCGCGCATTCAATTGCGCGTATTTGGCGGGTGGCACTTCGCGAAGTCCGACGTACAGCGGCCCGACTATGTGCACCTCGGCTATGAAAAGGGCGTGCCGATGGGCGGCGACCTGACGCGCAGCCGTGGGGCCAGGGCGCCGATGTTCATGATCGCTGCGGCGAAGGACCCTGACGACGCCAATCTTGATCGCGCCCAGGTGATCAAGGGCTGGGTCGACGCCAAGGGTGTCACGCACGAGAAAATATACGACGTCGCTGTATCGGGCGGCCGCAGGGTCGATCCGAAGACCGGCAAGCTATCGGCAGTCGGCAGCACGGTGAATCTGGCCGACGCTTCTTACACCAACAGCATCGGCGCCGCCGCGCTGGCCACCGTATGGACCGATCCGGATTTCGACCCTGGCCAGCGCGCCTTCTACTATGTGCGCGTGCTCGAAATCCCCAAACCCCGCTGGACCGCCTATGACGCGGCCTTCTTCAAGGTGAAGATGCCCGCCAACATCCCGATGGTCGTGCAGGACCGAGCCTTCAGCTCACCCATCTGGTATACGCCTTGACCCACGGCGGCACGAGACTTTTGCGGATTGGGGCAGGTACAGAGGCATGAATAATATCGTCACGCGCGTCCGGCGCGAACCGCTTGTCTGGTTCCTGCTCGCGGGCCTTTCGCTTTTCTGCGTGCACGCGCTGGTCAGTCCGGGTGAGGACGTTGCCGCCTCGCGAGTGATCGAAGTAGACCGTGACAGGCTGCTGCAATTCATGCAGCTTCGCGCGCGGTCATTCAATGAACGGGGGGCCGGAAAATATCTGGACCAGATGTCGCCGCAGGAAGTCGCCGCCATGGTCAAGGACATGGTCCGCGAAGAGGCGATGTATCGCGAAGGATTGCGCCTGGGCCTCGACAAGAATGATTATGTGATGCGGCGGCGGCTGGTCCAGTCGTTGGAATATCTGGCCGAAGGATCACCGGCGCAGGACGATCCGCCAGACGAAGCCAAGTTGAAACGCTATTATGAATCGCATCGCGATCATTATGTCGACGCGCCGTCGATCAGTTTCTCTCATATCTTCTTCAGCGCCGATGTGCATGGATGGGAGGGCGCGCAAAGGCTGGCGACCGATGCGCTGGCCAAGCTGAACGCGGGCGGCAACCAGACGCGCAATCACCCCGGCGATCGCTTCCTCTACCTCAATGATTATATCGAACGCACCCCCGAGATCATCGAGAGCCATTTCGGTCAGGACTTTGCGGAGAGATTGCTCGCAATGGCGCCGCAGGGCGGACGCTGGCAGGGGCCGCTGCGCTCGAAATACGGCTTTCATCTCGTGCGGATCGCAAGCAAGGATGCCGGCCGTCTCCTGCCTTTCGAACAGGTGCGGGCAATCGTCGCCGAGGATGCGGCGAAGGACGCCATGGCCGCCCGCCGCGAAGCCTTTGCCGATGGCCTGATTGCCCAGTTCAAGGTGGATATCGACAGCGACCTGCAAAAGCGCATGGCCAAATGAGCTGGCCCCGCCTGCTATTAGCCCTTTTGTGTTTTTTGGCGGGGATTTTGCCGGCCGGTGCCCATGATGCGTTCCCGCTACTGATCAACATACGGCAGACGGGCGGCGCGCTCTATTCCGTGGATCTCCGGTTGCCGCCTTCTTTCCCCGACCGTTTCGCGCCCAGCGTGCGGATCGACCAGCGGTGCAAGCGCATCGCCGGTCGGGAAGATCATGGAACCGATCTGTACCAGTGTCCGCATGGGCTGGGCGGCGACGTGCGGCTGGTCTATCCCGGTTCGGCGCCATCGGTGCCGGGACTCGTCCGGATCATCTGGGCGTCGGGCGAAGCCCGGTCCCTGTTGCTCAAGCCCGGCGAAACCAGCGTCACGTTGCCGCAGCCGGAAAGCACGGCCGGGATCGCGAGCCAGTATCTTCGTCTGGGTATCGAACATATATTGATGGGCTATGACCATCTGCTGTTCCTGGTCTGCCTGCTGTGGCTGGCCGGCGGCTTGCGGCGCATCCTGCTGACGATCACCGGCTTCACGCTGGCGCATTCGGTGACGCTGGCGCTTTCGGCGCTGGGATGGGTCGAGGTGGCGGTGCCGCCGGTGGAAGCGGCGATCGCGCTGAGCATCGTCTTTCTGGCCGTGGAAATCTATAACGGGCCGCGCGATACGCTGAGTTGGCGTTATCCCATCGCCGTATCGAGCAGCTTCGGCCTGCTCCATGGCTTTGGCTTTGCCGCGGTGCTGGGGCAGATTGGCCTGCCCCAGACCGAACTCGTCACCGGGCTGCTGTTTTTCAATCTGGGCGTCGAGATCGGCCAGTTGATCTTCGTGATCGCCGCGATCGCGCTGTACCTGATCCTGCGCAAAGCCTCGGCGTATCTGCGTCTGCGGGCCGATGCGCCGGTCATCGTGCGCCATGCCAGCGCGGCGATCGTCGGAACGCTCGCCTCCTACTGGCTGGCCGAACGCACGGTCGCCCTGTTCGGCTGATCCTGCAGGATCGCGCAAGAATGACAAGCCGCGCGCCGACACGCGCCGCGCAGAGGCAACGAACTCCCGGAGCATGCGATCGATGAAGCCATCCCAAGGGCGCCCTATCCTGGGTCGTCATATTTCGACACTCGCCGGGATCATGATTCTGGCCGCTTCTCCCCTGGCCGCGGCACAGGATCAGGTGCGGGACGACGATCATGACATCATCGTCTAGGGCCGTTCCCTTCCCCAGATCGGCTCCGCGATCTCCGGATCGCAAGGCGTCGTTGGCTATCGTGATTTCGAGGACAAGCCCTTGTCCCGCGTCGGCGAACTGGTCGAAAATGTGCCCGGTGTGATCGCCACCCAGCATAGCGGCACTGGCAAGGCGAACCAATATTTCCTGCGCGGCTTCAATCTGGATCATGGCACCGATTTCGCCGCGTTCGTGGACGGCGTGCCCGTCAATATGCGCAGCCACGGCCATGGGCAGGGCTATCTCGATCTCAACTTCCTGATCCCGGAACTGGTCGAACGGATCGATTATCGCAAAGGCCCCTATTTTGCCGATGTCGGCGACTTTTCGGCGGCCGGCACGGTGATGTTCAAGACGATGGACAGGCTTCAAAGACCGGTCGCTGTAAGGGCCTGCGCTAACGGATCACTAAGGTTCGCCCCGCCTGCCCAATTGGCGGCGGACGACACGGCGTTGATTGCGATCGGGCGGGGCGCGACCTTGGGCGGGTCACTGATCCGGCTCGTGAAGCGCTTCGAGCGGAAATACTCGATCTTGGGGGCCCTGACGGGGCGGAATGCCGCCGCGCATCAACAGAAGGTCGCCCTTGGGCATCTGCATCAGTTCCTGGGGCATCATCAGCGCGCGCCGCTGGTCTGATTCCGATACGCTGCGGTTGGCGAGCAGGCCAGGAATTGTCCGGCTTTTCGATTTGACGTTCATCGTGAAAAAGCCGAGCCGCTCGGACAGTTCGTTGGCGACCTTCAGCTCCTTGGGTGTGAATACGATCTCCAGCCCGCAGTTGGCAATGATCTCGTCGGTGACGTCCACGCCATAGATACCGTGGGGCTGGGACCGGCTCTGGATGACTAGCAACAGGCGAAGCCCGTAGCCTGCAACGTAGGAAAAAGCCGACGCGATGACCGGTGCCTTGCCGAGGCGGGCGAACTCATCGAGCAAAATGAGCACCGGCACGTGGCCACCATTGTCAGGCAGTTCTGGACTTGTACCGGTTTTGTGCCGGTCACTTGCGATTTTAAGGTTCGTTCAAGGAGACCGACGAGATGATCAAGCATAGTGAAGAGTTCAAGCAGGAGGCGGTGCGCATTGCGCTGACCAGCAGGTTGCCGCGCAAACGGGTTGCGTCGGATTTGGGGATTGGCAAGTCGACCCAGAACAAATGAGTGTCGCACTATCGTCCGTCAGACCTGGTATCCGCGACCGCAGGCTGATCTTGCGCGGGAGAATGAACGGCTTCGCCTGGAGAACCGTGTGCTCCGGGAGGACAGGGACGTTCTAAAAAACGATCCCCAGCAGAGCCCGCCTGTGCGCGGTAGAAACGGGTGGGCGCCAACCATTCTCCCCCAAATAGGGCTGGGCGTTAGCGTTCGGCTAAAAAAAAGGACGTTCGTTCTATTGACAGATTGGACAGTCAGGTGGATGGTAAAGCGCAATGGAGCCTGCGGTCATGCGGCCCGATGGAAAGGGGTGTGAGCAGGGCTGCTGGAACAGGTGATCTTCCTGTCGATAGCAATTCGGTATGTCGCTTCCATAAACATATGGCTCATTTGGCCATGCTCGATCGTCCGTCGGGCGGATGGCGCTGGTCAACTGTGTAACGAGGATAATTGCATGAACCCGTTGGATCGCCTGCTGGCTATTGAAGGGGTCAGGCAGTGCAAGGCCAAATATGCCTATTGCGTCGACACCAAGGACTGGGACGGCTTTGGCTCGCTGTTCACCGATGATGCCGTGTTCGACGAAACTGATGCGATGACCGCGCGCCACCCAAAAACGGGCGAGTGGGTTCGGACGGGGAGCGAATTCAGCCTAGAACTTCTCCAGTCCGTGGAAAATGGAATTGCCTGGCCTGTCATAGGAGCAAAGAACATTGCCGAAGTTGCCCGGGCAATGGCCGAGTATAACGTTCTTGTTCACAAGCTCTTCAATCCCACGATCGAAATTCTGACCGAATCGACGGCGAAAGCGATATGGCCTTTCGAGGACGAAGTGTATTTCTCGGAAGGCCAGCCGATGAGATACATGAATGGTATGGGCCATTATCATGAAACATACGAGAAGTATGGTGATTACTGGCTCATAAAGTCGATGAAGTTAAGCAGAACGCTGGTGAGGGCTCGCTAAATAACATTATTGTTTCTAGGAGGATTTCATACCGCTTCTGCGCAGTTTGCCATAATCGTGATGAGACAAACTGAAGAATAGAATAAAGAGAGGATATAATGAATAAATTGGGACCTATTGCCATTGCGCTTGGAGGCCTGCTCAGTTCGGCGAGCTACGCCCAGGCGCCGGCAGCGACGGATAGCGCGACTAGTAGCGGCGCGGCCGACATCGTCGTCACGGCGCAACGCCGGTCGGAAAGATTGCAGGACACGCCGATCGCGGTGACTGCGGTTACGGCCGAAAGCGTGCAGAAGCTGGGCCTTTCCAAGATTTCCGATATCGCATCGGTGACGCCTGGCGCAAACTTCACCGTCAGCGCCGGGTTCTTTTCACCCAATATTCGCGGTCTTGGTGTAGCTTTCACGGCGGCAGGCCTGGAAAGTCCGGTCGCGATTTATGAAGATGGCGCCTATCTGACGAACACCATCACTGCGAACGAATTCCTCGACAATTTCGATATCGGCAGCATTCAGGTCCTGCGCGGCCCGCAGGGCACGCTGTACGGTCGCAATGCGTCAGGCGGCGTTATCATCATCAGCAGCGCCGATCCGACGGATAAGCTGGAGGGCCGGGTGCGTGGAGAAGTCGGCAACATCGATCACCAGCAGCTGAACGCCATGATCAACCTGCCGCTTGGCCAGGATCTCGCCCTGCGCGTCTCCGGCGGCTACAAGCATAATGGCGGTTTCATCCGTAACGTGTTCACGGGTGAGAAGAACGGTTGGGAAAAAAATTACAGCGTAAGGGCAAAGCTGCGCTGGAACCAGGGAACTGCCGATATCGTGCTCGGAGGCGAATATTACGACCTCCGCAATACCCTTACGAAAACGAGCACAATCGGCCGCTACGACGAAAGCTGTCTGGGCTGTGTCGTTGCCCCCCCCGGCACGATCGATCCCACGATCGGGTTCTATGAGCAGCAGAATCAATCCTTCACGCGGCCTACCCACACCAAATTTTATGGTGCCACGCTCAAGATGAGCTTTGACTTCGACAGCTTCCAGCTGTCGAGCACCACAACATATCGCCGCCAAAAGACGGTCCATAACGCCGGCGACTCCGATAACACGCCATTGCCGTTGTTCGAATATGTCGGCGCGGATGTCGGAGGACAGACGTTTTCGCAGGACCTTCAGGTGGCGTCATCGCTGGGCGGCCGGTTCGAATATCTGTTCGGCGTCAGCTATCTGCGCGACAAGCGTCATTTCCGGGCAGCTTTTCTAAGCGGCAATCTCCGCGACGACAGCACCCCCGTTGGCTTCCTGAACTCCGGTGACACAAGCTCTTATGCAGCTTTCCTGGAAGGCTATTATAAGCTCACCAACGAACTCAAAGTCACCGTTGGTGGTCGTTACACCTATGACGAGCGCGGCATGAAGGGCGCGGCGTTTGGGGCTCCATGGGGCGTCGATCTGCGTGTAGCGCAGCGTGCGTTCACGCCGCGGTTCGTGCTGGCGTGGGACAATGGTCCGACCAACATATATTACAGCTATACGCGCGGCTTTAAGGCGGGCGGCTACCCCGATTCCCAGACTTCGCCGCCAGCGGTCGTTCTGCCTGAAAAGATCGCCAGCCATGAAATAGGCATCAAACAGTCTATGCTGGACAATAAGCTGCGCCTGAATGCAGCCGCCTTCTATTTCAAAAACAAGGGCTTGCAGGCACAGACGATACGGGACGTCACCCAGGGCGGCACCACCACCTCGAATGCTGACCTGGAAAATTACGGCGTCGAAGTCGAGGCCCAGATCATTCCGATGGAAGGTCTGAATTTGGGGCTCACCGGCGCATGGCAACATCCGCGATACAAGCCCTTCAACGGCGTTATTGGTCTGGCTTGCTATGTTCCCGGCACCCCCGGCATGGTGCCGTGCGACCCGGCGGTGACGAACCTCACCGGCACGGCGCCGCCGCAGTCTCCGACATGGGCAGGATCGTTCAGCGCCAATTACGAATTTAATGTTGGCGAATGGTCGGCGTCGCTTTCAGGTCTGGCAACTTATCGTTCCTCGATCGACTACCAGCCCGGCGCTGGCGGCAATCTGAAATATGATCGGGACGGGAAGCTGTTTCTAGCGAATGCTTCGGGTTATGTCAGCCCTCCTGGCATGAACCTCCGCGTTGGTTTCTACGTCAACAATCTGTTCGACAAGAAATATGTCACGCGTCGGCAAACGCTCGTGCCTTTCGGAACCGGCTATAACGCCGGCATGCCGCGGACCTATGGCCTGCGCATGGAATATTCTTTCTAATGAATTGCCTTGGCGATTGCCGTCTCAATGCCCTGTGGATATCTGATGTCTCGATATCCACAGGGCACAGGGATGTACGGCGCGCCCGGACCCGAGTGCTTTCAAGGCAGTTGGAATTATTTCGTGGCAGGGAAATGTAGAAATAGAAGGCGAATAGAGGATAATCCGCTCTCTTCTGCGGCGCTATAAGAAGCAACGTAAGAATAAAAATGAGCCGAATTTGGAGTTTCGGTTGGATGTATCCATGGACTATTTGGCAATGAATAAATTTAATATTTTTCTTATTTATGTCGCGCCCTCGACGATGTTATGACGATTTCGGATAATAATAGTATTCTACTCGGATCTTGACGCTGCTAATTCGTAGATATCTCGGTCCGTCCATGATTATATCCAGGCACAGATGACGTGCTATTGCCGGTTTCAATATGCAAGCGATGGGAATCAGGATCATGAAGATAGCAATACTGGGCACTGGCAATATCGGAAAGACGATCGCCCGCGAACTGACCAAAGCCGGCCATGCCCTCACGGTCGCGAACTCGCGTGGCCCCGAGACGATTGATGCGGAGATACTTGCCTCCGGCGCCCGGGCGGCGACGGCTGAGGACGCCGTCCGGGGCGCGGAAGTTATCATTCTCTCTATTCCTTTTCAGCGCCTTTCGACGGTCAGGCCCGTTCTCGCAGGCGTGCCGGAAGAAACGGTGGTCATCGACACCTCCAACTATTATCCGGCGCGTGACGGCGCGATCGACGCGATCGAGGCGGGACAGGTCGAAAGCCTTTGGGTAGCGGAGCAGTTGGGCCGGCCGGTCGCCAAGGCGTGGAACGCGATTGGTGCGCGCTCCTTTGGCGAATATGGCAAGGCCCCGGGCAGTCCCGACCGCATCGCTATTCCCGTCGCGGCTGATCGGCCGGGCGATAAAGACGTGGCGATGCGTCTTGTCGACGAAACCGGGTTCGATCCATTCGACGCAGGATCGATCGCAGACTCCTGGCGGCAGCAGCCGGGATCGCCCGTCTATTGCACCGATCTCAGGAAAGAACAAATGGCCGTCGCCTTGCCTACAGCCGAAAAAGCGCGTCTTCCCGTTCGTCGCGAATTAGTTGCCGCAGTGGCGCACGAACGCGTTGGCGACGCGAAAAGCAATCCCGACACTGATTTCCTGGTCCCGCTGAATCGCGCTGTCTTCATGTAGGACCGTGGGCGAACTGCTGATCTGCCATGTCAGGACGGCAGATTCCCCATAACTTCACCGTCGGTCGCGCGGTAGGACTGGGGCGTGCGCAGGGTGCGTTTTGGGAAAATCATATCTAGCTGTTGGCTCTAGAGCAGCATCGCAAGCCTGTGAGTTTACGTAGCCGCCGAACATCGAGAGGATTCCGATGCATACACGAACAGTCCGCCCATTCTCGTTATGGAGAGTGGTGCTGCCGTGCTTTCTCGTGCAAACTCTCGCTGCCGGCTTTGCCTTCGGATCATTCGGGCCTTTACTAGCCAGTACCGAACAGCATTTCGGCGTGACTCGCGCCGTCGCGGCAACGGGAATGAGCCTCATCATGCTGGCAGTAGGCGGCCTGTCTCCCTTTTTGGGAGGGTTGTTGCAAAAAGTCCCTGTGCGCAGCGCGATGATCGGCGGCGCGGTACTTAGCGCCCTTGGCTATCTTGGCCTTGCCCTGCTTCCCTCTTTCGGTCTCGCCCTCATCGCGTTTGGCCTGATTGGCACGGGCGTAAGCCTTCTGGCGATATTGGGCCCGCTGACACTGATCAGCCGGTGGTTCACCTCCGGCCAGGGCAAGGTTCTCAGCATCGTAAATCTGCCGATCGCCCTGTTTCTGACGCCTTTCATCGTCGGTGAGCTTCTTCCGCTGTATGGGCGGCTTGCGATTCTCGGGGGGATCGCGACCATTTTCCTCCTTTTGATCCCCGTTCTGTTGCTGATCGTGGAAAGCCCGGAACGAATGGGGCATGTCGCTCCTGGGGCGAATACGGATACGGAAGGCGGCCCCGCCCAGGATGCTGTCACGGATCGGCCGCTATCGACGCGCGAAATTCTGGCGAGTCCACCTTTCTGGTTGGTGTCGATCGTGATCGGCGTGATATCAGGATCCGGCACGGCGTTCCTCGTCCATATCGTTCCTTTCGGCATGGAGCGGGATTTGTCCCTGCAGGCAGCGTCGGGCCTGCTTTCCGTCTATGCTGGCGCGGGAATTGTCGGTACTTTGCTTATGGGCTGGATAGCCGATCGCATCGGCCCTCCCGCCACCATCGCGCTCACGACGTTAAGCGAGGCGCTGTTATGGTGGGGACTATTGCAGGTTGCAGGCTTGCCATTATTCGCGCTCGCGGCGCTGATGGGAATATGCGTAGTTCCGGTCACGACACTGCACGGTGCCGCGCTCAGCAGGCTGGTCGGGGCTGCGAGTGTCAGCCGCGCGATGGGGATCAGTTATGCGATCGTCCTGCCTTTCATTTTCAGCTTTGCGCCGCTGGTCGGCTTCCTGTTCGATCACGCCGATGGATACCGGCTGCCCTTCCTGATGACCGCGAGCGTGGTCGCCGTCGCCAGCCTTTCCTCTGGGCTGATGATCTTCGTAGGACGCAAGCAAAAGTCGTCGATCGCGACGGCGGCTTAAACACAGGATTCCCGTCTGCAGGAATATCGGCGTTTGCCGGTCGGCCAGAGGCGGTCGCCGGGAGAAGGTTTGAGGAAAAGGGCAAACGCCGGCGTGATTTTGCGGGACGAGCGCTCAGTGGCGCGCACGTCTGCAGACCGGAGAAATCTAAATTCCGGATGAAATGCGATCAAGGCTTCCTATCGCTGCCGGTTCGATGTTTCGGATAGTGTCCATTACTGGCCCAAACATCGCCTCAAGCTTTTCTGCCGGATCGGCGCTCAGCGGCATGACGGTGATCGCGTTAACGCCGACAGCAGCGTGTGCATGGCGGTGACAAACCAGGCCAATGGAGCGCCGGCGTTTTGCTGAGCGCGGCGGTGTAAAAACCGGCCATTG
>NZ_JBANRK010000030.1:0-19257 GCF_037860795.1 Sphingobium mellinum
CGAGAAGCCATAGATTCAGAAATTTACCGCCTTGGGAATCCCCCTCGTGAGTCAGCATCACTGGTGGTTGGTATAAGAGTGATATGTGCGACAAAAAGAAAGGTAACGCAAACGGGTAGCAAGAGCAGAATCAATGGCACTCGCAACAGCATAGAGCGCGACGGCCTCAACATGCGAATGGCCAGCACGATCAGTTTGTTGGAAATGACTGCTATGTCATTGCCTCTTTCGCTAATGTGGACATCCGTAAATGTTCGGAACATCCCGGCGAGCGCATATTTGGAAAAGCGGTGATAGTCATAGGGAGCGTAGTGAACCCGTGCAGAAAAAGGTACTGTGGCGATCAATTTGCCGCCGGGCTTAAGCACACGTTCGATCTCTGCTATCAGCAATGCTGGTTCAGGTGAATGTTCCAGCACTTCCGTGCAGAGCACTGTGTCGAAAGTCGCGTCAGAAAAGGGAATGCTATTGCCGTCAAAGGGGATGACTTCATCATTCCCCGACATGTTGAACGCTCCCGCCTGCGGCACGTCTATCCCGACATAGTCCACGTCCGCCGGCAGGAAAGTTCGGTAAGGCATTTCGCCGCAGCCCACGTCCAAAAGGTTGCCCTGCAAGGTGGATAGCTTTGGGCCAAGGAAGCGCCATATGGTGCCGAGTTGCAGATCGACAAAGCAGCGCAGTTTAAACGCCAGCCTTGAGCTAAAGGAAGAACCAAACCGTAAAGGAATCGGCTTAAAATGCTCATCATGGGTGTTCGCCGTTCCGGCCATTACGCAAGCATCCAGTCTAAGGCCCATCATAAAAGCGTTTAAAGCGGCTTAAAGCCCCAACTCATGAAATTGCCGACATTCACCGACAGCCGTCGACGGTCCAGCCAGGATCCGCGCACCATTCGGGTCAGCGCACCCTTCAGTCCATCAGGCATCGGCACAAGCCGCAGCCAGTAGCTGAGCCGATAGCTATTCCAGAAGCTTGCACCTCCGACATCGCCATAGCCGTTGATCTGGAGGAGTCGCCGGGAGCTTTCCGCCGAGAATAGCTGCATATGCTCGATGTCGACGATGGGCGAGCGGGGGCCCAGAAGCCGGTTGAGCAGTCCGCGCCGGTCATGGGTGACGCCGACGAACGCGCCGCCGGGCTTGAGCAGATGATAAGCCGAAGCCACCAACGCGCCCGGATCCCGCACATGCTCCAGCGTCATGAAGCAGCAGATGAGGTCGAAACTATCGGGAGCAAAATCCTCTTCCCGGAAAATGCCCTCGCGGATCCATGCTTGGCGGTGTGCCGGCGCAGCCGCGATGGCGGCTGTCGAAGGCTCAACCCCTACAAGTTCTCTAAAGCCTGCCTCTTGCAGCCGCTCTAGAAAAGCGGCGGTTCCCGTTCCGATTTCCAGTGCGCCCCCCCGCCCCTTCAATCTTTCGAGCACCGGGCCAAGCGCGCGCGAATAGGCATCGGCGGCATCCTCAGCTTCTTCGGCACTGTCATAATCCGCCTCATGATAGCTCGCCGCCAGCGAGCCGACGGTGGGCGGGCGATCCACATAAGCAAGATCGCACGCCTGGCAACGCACCATGGCGTGGCTCATATATTCCGGCACTTTGCGCGAGGCGAAGCTTGACGCGCTCACGCGGCTTTCATCCCGTGTGTCGGACAAAAAAGGCTCGGCCTGTTCGGGACCGGCTCCGCAAAGGGGGCAGTCGCGCGCGGCAATGACGGGCTCATAATTCATCTAATCTCCCTAGTGCATCTTGGTTGAGCAAATGTTAACCATATCCGGGGATTTTCGGGGCATGAAAGAAACACAGGTCATAGCAGCACGACCGCATGGGACCAGATCGCTGGCCGCCCGCATCCGTGGCCAGGCCCTTCGCATGGTCACACGCGCCAAAGCGTCTCACATCGGATCAGCGCTGTCGATCGCCGACATCATGGCTGTGCTGTATGGCAGAGCCCTGCGTGTCCATCCGGCCGCACCGCATCATCCCGAACGGGATCGTTTCATCCTGTCAAAGGGCCATGCCTGCGTCGCCGTCTACGCCGCCCTAGCCGAAACGGGGTTTATCGACCCCACCCTGCTCGAAACATATGGCGCAGATGGATCGATGCTGATGGCGCATATCAGCCACAAGGTGCCGGGGGCGGAATTTTCCACCGGGGCGTTGGGGCATGGCCTCCCTTTCGGCACGGGCAAGGCGATTGCGGCCAAGCGTCGCGGCGAAGCATGGCGGACAATCGTCCTCACCAGCGACGGCGAATGGGGCGAAGGCAGCAATTGGGAAGCGACGCTGTTCGCGGCACATCATGGCCTCGATAACCTCATCTGCATTCTCGATTATAACAAATTGCAGAGCCTGCGTACGGTGGACGAAACCTTGCGGCTCGAACCCCTTCATTCGAAGTTCGAGGCGTTCGGTTGGGCCGTCCGCGAAGTTGACGGGCACGATCATGATGCGCTGACCGACGCGCTGGAAGGCGGGCCATGGGTGGCCGGCAAGCCGATGATGCTGATCTGCCATACCACCAAGGGCAAGGGCGTCAGCTTCATGGAGAACAAGGTGGAATGGCATTATCGCAACCCCACCGCCGAACTGCTGGAAACGGCGCTCGCGGAGATCGAATGGGAGAATGGCCGTGCGTGACGCCTTCATCGATGAGTTGACCACTCTGGCCGAAAGCCATGACAATATCGCTCTTATCGTGGGCGACCTTGGCTTCAATGTAATTGAGCCCTTTGCAGATCGCTTCCCCGACCGCTTCATCAATGCGGGCGTCGCGGAACAGAATATGACGGGCTTGGCCGCCGGCATGGCGAGCGAAGGCTATCATGTATTCACCTATTCGATCGCCAATTTCCCGACTTTCCGTTGCGCTGAGCAGATCCGCAACGATGTCGATCATCACCGCCTGCCGGTGACCGTCGTCGCCGTGGGCGGTGGCGTGTCTTATGGCGCGCTCGGCTATTCGCACCATGCGGTGCAGGATTATGCCCTGATGCGCGCGATGCCAAACATGTCGATCGCCGCGCCTGGCGATCCGCTGGAAACGCGGGCGTGCGTCCGATGGCTGATCGATAATCCCGGCCCCTCCTACCTGCGCCTCGGCAAGGCGGGAGAACCGCGCTTCCATGACAGCATCCCGGACATCGCGCCAGGACGCTGGGTGAAGGTGCGCGAGGGGAACGAAAAAGCCGTGATGCTATCGACCGGGGCGGCGCTCGGGGCGGCGATCGCGCGGGCGGATGGTCAGGCCGTCTGGTCCCTGCCGCTCTGGAGTATGGCCGCGAAGACGGAACAGCCTGCCCAGATCGCGCGGCATAGCCGCATCACGACGCTGGAAGATCATCTGGCGGACGGCGGCTTCGGATCATGGCTGACGGAATCTGTGGCAGGCACACCAGCCGCCGCCTGCATCCAGCCAATCGCCCTCTCGGCGGAAATTTGCGACATGGTCGCGAGCCAATCAACACTCAACCGGATCGGCCGCCTGGCGGTATAACTATTTCTTTACCACGCCTGTTCATAGGATTTGACCCATGAAAGCGATCATCCTTGCAGGGGGCCTCGGCACCCGCCTCGCCGAAGAAACGTCGGTCCGGCCAAAGCCCATGGTGGAGATCGGCGGCAAGCCGATTCTGTGGCACATCATGAAGATCTATGCCCAGCATGGCGTGAACGAGTTCATAGTGTGCCTTGGCTACAAGGGCTACATGATCAAGGAATATTTCTTCAACTACGCGCTTCATATGTCGGATGTGACGATCGACCTGCGGCGTGGCACGACCGACGTGCATCGTAATGCATGCGAGGATTGGAAGATATCCCTGATCGACACCGGTGCCGAGACGATGACCGGCGGTCGCCTGCGTCAAGCGCTGCACTATCTCGGCGATGACGATGATTTCTGCCTGACCTATGGCGATGGTGTCAGCGACCTCAATGTGGGCGCTGCCATAGACTTTCACCGTTCGCACGGCCGCAAGGCAACCGTGACTGCGGTCCGACCGGCAAGCCGTTACGGCCAGCTCGACCTTAATGGCGATCAGGTTGCAGCTTTCGCCGAAAAGCCGGTGGATGAAGGCGGCTGGATCAATGGCGGCTTTTTCGTCCTCAACCGCTCGATCGGCAACTATCTCAGCAATTCAGACAGCTGTGTCTGGGAGCGCGAGCCGTTGGAGCGGCTGGCCTCGGACGGCGAGCTGCGCTCTTTCTTCCATGACGGCTTCTGGCAGCCGATGGACACGCTGCGCGACAGGCAGATGCTGGAAGGCATGTGGGAACGGCAAGAGGCGCCATGGAAAACCTGGCACTGAGGCAAGGCAGCGCCGTGGCGTCGACGCCCGAGCCCCGGTTCTGGGCCGGGCGGCGCGTGCTGCTGACCGGCCACACCGGGTTCAAGGGAAGCTGGTTGCTCGTCCTGCTGGATATGCTGGGCGCGCGCGTTACCGGCCTGTCACTGGCCCCCGACACAACGCCTTCCATGTTCGATCTGATCGGCGGCGCTGACCTGTGCGATCATCATATCGCAGACATTCGCGATGCCGCCGCCGTAGAAGCGATCGTCACCCACGCCGAGCCCGACGTCGTGCTGCATCTGGCAGCGCAGCCGCTGGTGCGCGCGTCCTACGTCGATCCGATCGGCACCTATCAGACCAACGTTATGGGTACGGCGCATGTGCTGGAGGCTTGCCGCAAGGCGGCCTCGGTTCGGACGATCGTCTCCGTAACGACTGACAAATGCTATGCCAATGACGGGCGCACCGAAGGCTATCGCGAGGACGCACCGCTTGGGGGCCATGACCCCTATTCCAACAGCAAGGCCTGCGCCGAACTGGTAAGCGCGTGCTGGCGCGATAGTTTCCTGGGCGAGCGAGGCGCCGGCCTCGCCACCGCGCGCGCGGGCAATGTCATCGGCGGCGGCGACTGGTCGACTGACCGGCTGGTTCCCGATGCGATCCGGGCTTTCTCTACCAGGCGGGCGCTGGAGATACGCAATCCCGACGCAGTGCGCCCCTGGCAGCATGTACTCGAACCGCTGACCGGCTATCTGCTGCTGGCGGAAGCACTGGCGGCCGACCCCGCCCGCTTTGCGCATGGCTGGAATTTCGGGCCGGCCGCTGCAGACATGGCTAGCGTCCGCGATATCATCGATTTGCTCGGCCGCCATTGGGGCGTGGCCCAGCCCTGGGCGACGCAGCCCGGCGACCATCCCCACGAAGCCGCGATGCTGACGCTCGATTCCTCCGCTGCTGCCGATGCGCTCGGCTGGCGTTCGCGCCTGACGCTGGATCGCGCGCTCGCGCTGACGGCAGACTGGTATCGCGCCCAGGACAAGCAGGTCGTTACTCGCACGCAGGCCGAGGCTTTCCTCGCCATGGTGCCGGCATGAGCCGCATCCTCATCACTGGAGCGAGCGGCTTTGTCGGCGCCGCCGTCGCCTATCTTGCGGCCCGCAATGGCCATGAAGTCACTATTCTGGTCCGCGCCCGCTCCTCACCGCGTGTCCTAGCGCTCGCTGGACGCTGCGCGATCGCCGTTGCCGACCTGTCTGATCGTGACGCAGTTCGCGCAATCCTGATCGATGCGCAGCCCGACATCGTGATCCATTCCGCTTGGGAAGGCGTAGGCGGACCCGCGCGCGCCGGCGACATCCAGCTCGACAATATACGCACGACTGTTGAACTACTCGACAGCGTCATCGCGGCGGGCGCCCGCCGTTTCATCGGCATCGGCAGCCAGGCCGAATATGGCCGGCATGACCGCCGGATCGACGAGAGCGCGGCGACCGAACCCTTTCTTCTCTACGGCGCGGCCAAGCTGTCCGCCTGCCATCTGACGCGCCAACGCGCGGGCGACGCGGGCATCGGCTTTGCATGGCTGCGTCTTTTTTCGCCCTATGGCCCCGGCGACAATCCCAATTGGCTGATCCCTTCGGTGGCGGCCCAGATCATCGCTGGACAGACGCCGCGCACGAGCCCTGGCACGCAGAAATGGGATTATCTGCACATCGCCGACTGCGCAGAGGGCATATTGGCCGCCGCCGTGACCAATGTGGCTCAAGGCGTGTTCAACCTGTCGAGCGGCCGCGCCGTCACTGTCCGGTCGATCGTCGAACGCATCCGCGACCTCGCGTGCCCCGGCCTTCCGCTGACCTTTGGCGACATCCCCTTCGGCCCCAACCAGATCATGCATCTGGAAGGTGACTGCAGCCGGCTCACTGCCGCGACCGGCTGGACCCCGCGCATCATGATCGAGGACGGGCTCGTCAGCGTCGTGGATTCGTTGAGGCAAGCCGCATGATGGTGTCCGCCTTCGACCGCCGGTTCATCGGCTTCCTCATTGCCGGTGGGATCAACACGCTGTTCGGCTATGGCGTCTATAGCGCGCAGGTGCTGATGGGCATCGTGCCTCCTATTGCCGTGGTGATCAGCACCGTTGTCGGCGTCCTCTTCAACTTCCTGACGACGAGTGCCGTGTTTCGCTCGCGCGACCTGCGCAAGCTGCCGCGCTTCCTGGCGGTCTATGCCGCAATGATGGGCCTCAACATCCTGTTACTCGACATTGCCATGCGGTGTGGCCTTGGCCCGCTACTCGCTCAGGCGCTTATTCTGCCGATCTTCACCCTCACCTTCCTCGCCATGCGCCGCTTCGTGTTCGCGGCCTCGCCGGAGCAGACATCATGAAGACCATCTCCATCGTGACGCCCTGCTTCAACGAGGCGGATAATGTCAAAGCGTGCCGCGACGCGGTCGCCGCCCTGTTCGCCCCCGGAGCGCCGCTGGCACGCTATAAGCGCGAGCATATATTTGCCGACAATGACAGTAGCGACGGCACGCAGGACATATTGCGCGCGCTGGCGGCAAGCGACCGTTCGATGAAGGTCATACTGAACGCACGTAATTACGGACCCTTCCGCTCCAACTTCAACGCGCTTCGTGCCGCAACCGGTGACGCGGTAGTCGTGTTCCTGCCCGCCGACCTTCAGGACCCGGCCGAAATGATTCCGGAATTCGTAAAGCTCTGGGAAGGCGGCGTCGAAGTCGTGGCCGGCGCCCGGGTCAACCGTCAGGAAAGCCTCGCGCTGCGCACCTGCCGTGCGATCTTCTATCGCACCGTGCGCAGTTTCAGCGACATCGACATTCCGGTGAACGTCGGCGAATTCCAGCTTCTGGACCGCAAGGTGTGGGAAGCCGTCGTCAGCCATGACGACCATTATCCCTATATCCGCGGCATCATCGCTTCGGTTGGATTCCGCCGCGTCATCGTGCCCTATACCTGGGCCGCGCGTCGCTCGGGCATTTCGAAGAATAATCTGCCGCGATTGATCGACCAGGCGCTGAACGGCATTTTCAGCTTCACGAACGTGCCGATGCGCCTGTGCACCTTCGCGGGCATCGCCATGGCGCTGCTTTGCATGCTGTACGCGACGGCGTCGGTCGGACTGTACTTCATCTGGCCCAATCTGGCGCCGCGCGGCATGATGACGCTGATCGTCGCCCTCTTCTTTCTTTCCGGGGTCCAGCTCGCCTTCATGGGCATATTGGGCGAATATGTGACTTCGATCCACGCGCAGGTTCGCAAGCGCCCGCTCGTTGTCGAGCGGGAGCGGATCAATATGGAAGCGGCAATGGTCGGCGATGATGTGGCCGGGAGCCCGGTCCACGCGCTCCAGCAGGAACTGGGCGTGGAGGCAGCGTGACGCCATCGCCGGCTATGGCCGTGGCAGCCAACGATCGGAATATTGCATCGGCAAGTGTCCCGTTACGCGCGCTACCGGCTCTGCTCATTGCCTTCTTTGCCCTGAACAATGTGCTGCTGCTGGGCTTCCTAGGGAAGCCACCACTGCTGGTCGCGGCCCTTGCTGTCATGATGCCGCCACTGCTGGGATTCGTCGCCTACAGGATGACGCCGGATCAGTGTCGCATCGGGCTTTCGACCTTCCTGACTTGCCTGCTGGTGGCTGCGGTCCTGCTGATGCTCGGCGGCGAAGGACGGCTCTTCTACGCCCCCACTGACTGGCAGGTACGCGATGCACTCCTCGCCGATATGGGCGGACATCACTGGCCTTTCGATTATTGGCTGGACGGTCGGTCGCAGATCGTGCGCGCGCCAATAGGCATGTATCTGATCCCCGCGTTGATGGGCGGTGCGAGCCAACTGGGCCGCGACTGGATGTTGCTTGTTCAGAACAGCCTGCTTCTTGGCCTGCTGTTCGCGCTGGGGTCCGCCCTGTTCGAAGGTCGTCGCGCGCGCTGGATCGCCCTCATCATCTTTGTAGTATTCAGCGGCCTCGACATTCTGGGCACTCTCATCTCGCAATGGGTGACCGGGGAGGCACGGTGGGACCATATCGAGGATTGGGCCGGCGGCTATCAATATAGCGCGCACATCACCCAACTCTTCTGGGTTCCGCAGCACGCCCTTGCCGGCTGGGCCGTCGCCGTCGTCTATCTTCTGTGGCGCGGAAAGCTCGTTCCCATCGGAATATTTGGCGCCACGCTGCCTCTTGCTGCACTTTGGTCGCCCCTCATCCTGTTCGGTGCCGTGCCCTTCGCTTTATTCGCGGGGATGCGCGCGCTTTGGACGCGTTCGTGGGATTCGCGCGACCTCCTGCTTTGCCTGATCGCGACCGCGATTGCAGTGCCGGCGCTCCTCTATCTGTCGACGGACGCCGCAGCGGTCGGCGGAGGGCTGCGCGTTCCGAACCTGATCCTTTATTTCCTGATCATCCTGTTCGAAGTGACGCCCTTTCTGCTCCCGGTTCTGTTCGATCGTAACAATGGCGTCGATCGCACGAGCCTAGCCATCTCGGCTGTCTGTCTCCTCCTAATGCCCAGCTGGTCGATCGGCATGTTCAATGATTTCCAGACACGCGCCTCCATCATGCCGTTAGCGATCCTCGCGGTGGCCTATGCCGACTGGGCAACGCGCATCGCTGGCTGGCGCGAGAAAGTGAGCTTCGGCGTCGTCATCGCTCTGGGCTCGGTGACGGGCATAATCGGCATTGCAAACGCGCTACGCTTCGCACCCTCGCCCGTGCCACATTGCTCGGTTGCGGGGGTATGGGAACGACAGTCCACTTTGCATCCTCCACACAGTTCCTACTTCGCCGCTCGGACAGCATTCCCCATCAGCATAGTGCCCATGGACCGGGTGAGTTCCGCTACCCCAGATAGATGCTGGGATCGCCCGTGGCGCGTGCCGGCGCGATCCTTCCTAGCAGTGCAGGGCCGCTGATGACCTCGTCGATAACGATGCTGGCGGTCTATGCCGCGCTGCTCCTCGCCGTGCTTCTAGCGCCTTATGTCAGCCCGGCCTTTGGCTCGCATGCTGATCGACAGCGCCGGATCGAACTGGGGGCCTGCGCCCTGCTGCTCCTGGGGGCGGTTGCGCTGACGGCGTTCCGTCAGGGAGCTTTTCCCCTGATCGGCATATTTGTCCTGATCCCACTTTTTGGTCTTGGAACCATGGCCCTTTTGGGCGGCATCACCGCTGCCCTGCTCTTCGCCACCACTATCTGGTGGACGCAATCCTTGTCATTCGGCCTCGTCCCAACCGCGATCGCGGCCCTGCTAGCTGTGGGAGCCGGCTTCCTGCCGCGCTGGAAACCCGATGCCGTTACGCCCCCAAGACTCCTCCGAACAATGCTGCCGTGCGCGATCATCGGCGTCGGCGTTGGGCTTCTGACGGCGCCTTTCGAGGCAGCGGACACCATCTACCTCGCCTGGCATCATTGGGGCGCCTATCTCGCTCCGGTAGAGGCATGGCGAGGCGGCGGCGTACCCTATCGCGATTTTCCGATCCAATATGGATTGGGGCCAACGGTCGTGCTGCTGGCCAGTTGCGGTCAGGATTGCTGGCGCGGCATGTATGAGACCACGGTCGTCGCCAATGCGCTCTACTTTGCGACGCTTACGGGAAGCGTGGTCATCTTGACCGGGCAGTCATCCAGGGGCGTGCGCTGGCTGGCGCTTCTCGCCATGTTCTGTGCCGCTTTCATGTGGACCGGCTTCCCCAGCAACTTTGCAGGACCCGTGATCACACCCTCGGTCGCAGGGCTGCGATTCCTGTCGATTTCGGCACTACTGCTTCACATCCTCTACGCCGAACATCACAAGGTCCGCCGCGACTGGATAGGCCATGGTATCTGGCTGATCGACCTTTTTTGGTCGCCCGAGGCCGCGTTCTTTGGAACGCTGATCTGGTGGCCCTATCTCGCACTACGCGACGCGACAGAAGCAGGCAGCCGGCGCGGTGCCGTCATCACGCTTGCCCAAGGGGCGGCTCGTGGAGCGATTGCTCTGACAGCCGGCATCTGCATCCTTGCGCTGATCCTGTGGATGCTTTCGGCGAAGACGATCACCCTTGCGGATTTCTTCGCCTATGTGCAGCATCCTCCTGGGCTCCTGCCCGTCAATCTTGTCGGGACCATCTGGATCGCGCTTGCCGCTCTGGCGCTTGGCATCATGATGCTCGCACGGCAGCGCCTGTCAGAGCAGGCCCGGCCCCTCTATGCCTGCCTGCTGGGTTTCCTGGCGGCGGGCACCTATTATATCAGCCGCAGTCACGACAATAATATCCTCAACTTGTTCCCTCTTTTGGTCCTGGTGCTGCTGGCGACCCTGAGCAATCTGAACGACGCCGGCGAAACGGCGCGACATTTTGGACGCGCCTTCATTCACACCTTGCTCGTCGCAATGGTCGCCTTCATAGTCACCTTCGACTACGGCCCTTGGCGACAGGGCGCCGCCCAGATCGGCCCATTGCAGGTTGGACCGTCACGGCTGATTGCTCGCTTTGCACCCGAGGCTGAAGATAGGCCCGCCATGTTGCCCCCCGATGCGATCGCGGGTTTGCAATATCTTCAGGGCCAGAAGGCCGGAGCAGTTGCGCTGTTCGATCGCAACTACCTGATGGTCCGCTCTTCCGGTGCAGCGTGGACCAGCGTCAACAACCTGGCTAATTTCGTCCCGCTGCCTGCGACATCCATTGAACATTATGTCCGTCGAAGCGCAAATGCTTACGGCCGGCCAGGGTGGATCCTGACAGATGCCGAGCATCTACAGTGGGTAGCTGCATTTCGCGTAACCTATGATGTACATCGCGAGCGGTCGTTCGGCAGTTATCGCGCATATTATCTTGTGCCCCGCCACATGGGAGCTGCTGTGGATCGCTGAATTGATTGAGCCGCATCGTATAGCTCTGACCAACCCTGTTGATGGCAGGATAGCGCCCTCGACGGTGATCCGACTGATGCGGCGCAAGGAGACAGTTCTCGCGCCAGCGAAACGAGGAGGCCCTCGGGTGGCGGGCGATTGACGCAGCACATCACAACCCTGATCGGCTGGGTCGCAGCCGACGACAATAGCACCATCGCCCGAACTGACGGTTGGGACACGATCTGTAAGGCAGTCTGCTGGAGCGGGTAGCGGGGATCGAAGCCGCATCACAAGCTTGGAAGGCTAGAGCCTAATCCGATCTGACAGAAGCGTGGGGATTCCCTTGGGCTAGGAAATCTGATTCAACATGCCAGCTGGATTAGCGCGTAGACTCATTATTCGGCGCACCAGATGCGGACGCAGATGAGCTTGATGGCGGCGAGGAAGTTGGCTGGGTCTTTGTCGTAGCGGGTGGCGATGCCTCGGAACTGTTTGATGCGATTGAAGAAACGCTCGACGAGGTTTCGCTGTTTGTAGAGCCATGGCGAGAAGGCGAAGCGCTGCTTGCGGTTGGATCGATTGGGAATGTTGGCCCAGACGTCCCTCGCCGCAGCAGCTTCACGGATGGCGTTGCTGTCATATCCCTTGTCACCCAGCAGGGTTGCGCCCTGGGGAATGGCCTCGATCAGCGCTTCGGCCTCGCAGGCATCGTGAACCTGCCCGCCGGTCAGCCTCAGGCTGACAGGGCGTCCGTCAGCATCGACAAGAGCGCGGAGTTTGCTGGTGGGGCCGCCCCGGGAACGTCCCATGCCACGATTGGACTTGTAACGGTTTTGTGCCGGTCACCTATCTAATTATGCCACCTTGGCTTCGAACGCGAGCGGGCTGATGCCGCCCAGATATGAATGTCGGCGACGGGCGTTGTAGAACCCATTGATGTACTGAAAAATGGCAGCCTCTGCCTGTCGCCTTGTCGGCCAGCTCTGCCGCCAGATGAGTTCCGCCTTCAGGGATTTGAAGAACGTCTCAACGGAGGCATTGTCGTAGCAATTACCCTTGCTCATCGATGGACGCAGGCCATAGGCCTGCAGCTTTTTCTGATAGTCGTAAGAGCAATATTGGCTGCCGCGATTCGAATGGAAAAGGCAGCCCCCGGGAGGCTGGCTCAGGCGCGCTGCCATCTCCAACGCCCTGATCGCCAAGTCTTTCTTCATCCTGTCACTTACCGCCCAACCAACGACACGCCGGCTATGCAGGTCGAGAATTACGGCAAGGTAGAGCCAGCCTTCTGACGTCCAGATATCAGTGATGTCGCCCGCCCATTTACGGTTGGGCGCATCGGCGGCGAAGTCGCCGTCCAGCCAGTTCGCTACGACCCCCAGGCGATGATAGCTATCCGTTGTCACCTTGTGCCTGCGCGTGCGGACAGGCTTGATCCCGTTGATGTTGGCTCCCCCGCCCTTCGGGTCATCAGTCGTCCAACACGGCGCTCGCCAACATCGAGGCCGACCTCTTTGAGTTCCATTGTCATCCTCGGACGACCATAACTGCCAAGGCTGAGGCGATACTGTTCCCAGATATGTGCCAGCACTTTCATATCCGTGCGCGCACGTTGGCTGATCGGTCGCGAGCGCCAGGATCGATAGCCACGAGGGCTGATCCGCATCACCCGGCAGATCGTCTCGACGGGCCACGCATGGCGCCAACTCTCCACGAACGCGAACCTCACGGCCGCTGGCTCGCAAAGAATTGCGTGGCCTTTTTTAGGATATCCCTCTCCTCCTTGAGCACCCGATTCTCAAGACGAAGCCGTTCATTCTCACGCGCGAGATCTGCCTGCGGCGCTGAAACCAGATCACTAGGCCGATACTGCGACACCCACTTACCCAGCGTCGATTTGCCGATCCCCAAATCCGATGCGACCCGGTCGCGGGGCAACCCGCTGGTTAGCGCAATCCGCACCGCCTCCTGCTTGAACTCTTCTGTATGCTTGATCATCTCGTCGGTCTCCTGTTGCGAGCTCTAATCGCTCAAGTGACCGGCGCAAAACCGCTACAAGTCCAGCCATCATTGGGCCTCCCACTGCGTCATGGCCGGGATCGACCTCATCACCATCATGAACATGGGAGGCTGGAAGTCGCTGCGTATGGTCCAGCGCTATTCCAGTGCCAGCCTCGATCATATGCGAGCGGCGATCAACAAGCTGGACTGAAACAAGCGGAGACGGAGAGCAGGCGGTCATCGGCGGCTGGGTCGGAGCAACAGCACCTTTGGAGTGACGAGGAACAACTCCAGATTCTGGCGAAAGCCTTTCCAGTGTGTCTGCCGTGGTGCGGCGACACCACATATCCAATGCGCGAATAGCCACCGTCCTTGATGTTCGGCAGCGTGAGAGCGGCAGACAGCCGACTTAATGCTGGACACACACGAAGGCGTAAAAATGCGTGTTCGGCCACCTGTTATATTCAGTAGGGTAGGGATCGATCCGAGTGGTTGAAAACAAGCGCTTGAGGCGTTCCTCCTCATCATCGACGTGCGGATATATCGCCGCGTAGTCCATGCCTAGATCCTGTGAATAGGTGTCGACGAGTACCTCCTCCGCGATGCCGCACTGGCTTTTGACAATCAGCTTGCCGCCTGGGCGAAGCATTTGCCGCAAAGTGCAATACATCTGCATTCGATCATCGGCTTCCGGTATCGAATTAATGACGCCGAACAGAAGGATGACATCGAACTGCCTGTCACTGGTATAATCAATAGCGTCAGCAACTTCGGTAGTCAGATTGGGTCGTTTGTCTGCAAAATCCACCATCCCTGGATATTTGTCGACGGCGTGGACGTGAACCGCTTCCCGAGCAGCAATAGCATTCGCCAGCGCGCATGTGCCACATCCCAAATCAAGTATCATTGCGCCGCTGGTAAGATGCGGCCTAATCAATGCTAGGTCGTAGGGTGTGAACTCGGGATGGAAGCGGGCGGCCTCCACGGCTGGCTGACGCGATCGGGCCTCCCAGAAACGATCAATCTTTTCACCAACGATCTTGCTATTCATCACAGGCCCTCCCACGCGTCACGATATTGCTGCATCCAGACCAGCGCGCGTTCATAATCGTCGATCGTATCCACCTCGGTGGCGCGCACTTCGATCACGCGCAGCGGCAGCAACGGCTCCAGTATGTGATAGACGTGCCGCTCAGCTCGCCCCTCTTCGTCGGCTTGACGAAGTTGCTTGGCGGATATTCTGGCGAGCCCGGACCATTCGGCAGTTCCCCTCTCCATCGAGAACGCGGTAACCATTGCACCAGCCTTGTCATGACGTGTTTCGACCATCACAGGCTGGGAACTCGAAATGGAAAGGCAGCCGACAAGCGCTGTGTCTGCATCAAGAAAATTTCGGAAATCCTGGGGAACAACAAGCAAGTCGCCGTCGAGGGAGACGATATCCCCATCCACACCCACGGCAGCAAGGCACAAGCTCTTGGCTGTCCCCGTGGTCTGATAGGCATGATTGAAAACGAAGGTAATGTCGCGCCTAGCGGCAAGTGCGCACGCAATCACCTGATCTGCTTGGTGCCCCACTACTATACGGACATCCTCTACGTCGCGCAGCATCGCCAGTTGCCAATGCAGCAGAGGTTTTCCACAGATATCGATCAGCGCCTTGGTCATGCCCATGCCCAGTCGGGTCGCCATGCCTGCGCAACTGATCACAACTGTCGGAGAAAGCGGCACAGCGCGGCTCCATCGTAAATCGCGTGTGTTGCGACTCTCAACAGTGACTGCGCAGGCGGATGAACGCCGCCAAAGGCGACTGCAACATCCGCGATCTCCAGCATGCCCAGATCATTGTGGCCGTCACCAATGGCGGCAAATGGCCGAGGGATTGTCCGCGCCGAAACGCTCTTGTCAACGATGCTGATCAGGTCGACGATCCGATCGTCCTCCACGAGCGCCGATGATGAAATGAGCTTCGCGCCAAGACGGGCGCAAAGCGCCGCGACCCACACGTCGAGGTTACCGGTAAGGATGTAGCAGCAGTCGGCGTTCTGCTGGAGGAAGGCAACGATGTGCGGATCGAGGTCCACGCTTTCCACGATATTACGCACAGTCGAGACAGGGATGCCCTGCAAGAGCTTTACCCTCTCCTGAAAGCTGTAGGCGAACGGTATACGCCCCGCCATCGTTAGTTCTGTGAGCTTTGCGATTTCGTCACGCAGTCCTACTGCTTCCGCAATTCGGGGCAGCAACTCTTCGGATGTGATGGTACCATCCAGATCGAAGGCAAAGTGCCACTTGCACCTCCGTTTCGCAATATCGGCGTCACCCTGTCGTTTCATAGCGCCTCGACAATGGCGGCCGCCTTTTCGAAATCGAACGGCGCTATGATCGACGAGGTGCGCGATGGAATCCGTTCGGGATGGTCACGCCAAGACGAAAGCAGTGCCCAAGCCCGGTCAGGAGTATGGACCGCCACTTCGGGAAGAGCTTGCCAATGGTCACGGAGATATCCCGATTCCACCGAGCCATCGTCTATGCACAGGGTCGGCACTCCCCTTAGCGCAGCTTCAGCGCAGATTGACGAAAGTCCATTCGATACCACAACATGCGATTGGTCAATGAGGAGGCTGGACTGAACCGAAGCGTCGAAGACTTGACATCCCGCACTTAGGGCGAGCTCGATCATCGACTGAGTCCCCGGAAAGGCGGGCGGCTTGAACAGCGGACAAAGGGCAAGCAAGTCCCTGTAAACCTCCTCGAACAGCCCAGATGGACGCGCGAGCCAGGCCCCGATCTCGGAGGGCAACCAAGCGATCCGCAAAGGCACTCGAGCGATTGCAGGTGTATTGTTCTGTGCAGCTTTTATCCACCCGACGGTCTCGCAGGGGACATAGGTCGAAAGATACCACCAGCTATCCGACGGCATCAAGATTGCGTCGAACAGCGTCAATCCGGCAATCTCCGACTCTTTGATTGGGGACAGCAGATCATGAGGCACGAAGTAGCTGCGATTGGGCTGCAATACCTCTTGCAATTCGGGCACGTTCAGCACATCCAAATCGGTTCCGTAATAAACGTGGTAGTGGTGCCCATTCAAGTACGGATGTTGTGAGCTGACCAGAATACGCCGCCTTGCCTCAAGTGCCTGTGCCAGAGCAGCACGCCAGCCCGCACGCACCATGTCCAACTCAATGCAGTGACGCCCCTGCTTCCTGAGGAAGTCAGCCAACGGCCCGAGTGAATATTCGCTGCCCACCCCGGCGAAAATATAGCAAGTGTCATCTTCAGCCATACACGTCCTCCCTAAGAGGGCATGCGGTGAGGGATTTGCTTGCGAATAGCCAGGCAATCTCGCCCTTGCCCAACAACATTGGCGCAGCGGCCCCATGATCAGCGGCTATGCAGTCCAGTCCCTCCAACATGATTGAAGATGAAGCGATTAAGCGGTCCCGACGATTACCGTCAGACGAACTCGCAAGGGAATGGACGCGGGTGAATCCCGCAGCGTGAAGGGCCGACCTCGCGGTGCGCGGCGTGGTGATACCAAGCGTCGACTGCTGCATAAAATCGGCTGGCGGAACCACCATAGTGCCATCCTCCGCAACAAGGTGCATGTCAACAAGACCAAAGCTCATACGCCGAACATCAGGCGATAGCACAAGCGCGGGAATGTCTGCGCGCCAGGAAATCGGTATGCGGGTCTGGTCTGCCGTAAACGGGACAGTGATCCACTCCGATGGTGCAGCGGCGCGAACGCATTGTCCGTCCATATCAATTATCAAGTCGCCTGCCGCTTCCGGCCGCGTCATGGTATGGAACTTGAGCGCGAGGGCGTCGCCCGACGGTCGGAGCAGACAAATCTCAGCTTCAATCTGCGATCGCTCGCTATTAGCCCATATCCAGACATTTGTATCGGTGTTTTCCACCCAGGAATGGCCCAAAACCCAGCGGCAAGCCGCAAAAAGCGTCGATCCCTCAAAGGGCAAGACAATCCGATCCCGAACCTTGTCGGCCAGCGCGGAGAGATGACCAGCATCGCTGACGATCGCTTCACCCCAGCCTGCATCGCTAACTACGAGAATGTCGCAAGCGGGGAGGCAAATGCCAAGCGCCGACCGATCAATGCACCGCCAGCCGCTTCGCAGATCGCGAGGTGCCGAAACCACTTCAGCCACCGACCCAGGAATAAAAATACCGACGACGCGCGCTCCTGGCAGAAGCCGTGCTAAAGCCGGAGCGAATGTCCCTGCAATCACGACGTCTTTGTCAGCGCAAAATTGGGCCAGAGCAGTCAGCGGTAGTGAACGGGCCGTCGCCGCCTCATCTCGCCCGGCCAACTTCTGGTCAAAATCCAGCACTTTGTTAAATCTGCCTTCCTGCACGTTAAGGTCACGTCATCGCACTCCGATACGAAGTGTGTCAACCAAGAATTAGTTTGCCCCATACCAATCACGCGCCGAAATTTAAAAAGAAAACGCGCCATTATCTGCCATTAAAAACGCATAAATCATGTACAGCAGTCCTATGCGATCGATATTCGTGCCAACTTATAAATTACACGATGTATAAATACCGAGCATAAATAAATCATGATCCAGTTTTACGCTTAATATGTCCAAAAAAACTCCAATTTTTCTTTACCTAGCAATAAGCCAGCATGCTATGTCAGCACAGCCAGCCCCAGCTTGCCTTTTCCAAGGTTAAACTGGACAATCCGCGGCCTAGGCGCCATGACCGGCCCGTTTGCGGGCCCGCCCGACATTGCACGATCTCAATAGGGGGAACTTCATGGCCTTACAGCATGCCCAGCAAAACGCACGAACATGGCTGCTTGAAGTAGCGGCCCCGTTCTGGGCGGATCAGGGCGTGCATGCCGACGGCATGTTCGTCGAGGCCTTTTCCCGCACAGGCAAGCCTCTGGACGATATACGGCGCCTCATGGTGCAAGCGCGACAGATCTACAGCTTCTGCGAAATTGGTCGGCTGGGATGGAGCGGACCTTGGCGCGAGACCGTCGCTCGCGCAACGGACCATCTTGTGAACAAAGGCATTTCCAGCAATGGCGAATTTGTTCATGCGTTCGATGCGAGCGGCGCCGTGGCGGACTATCGAGCCGATCTCTACAATCAGGCGTTCGGCCTCTTTGCGCTAGCTCACGCCGCCGAAGCGCTGGGCCGCAAGGACCTTTTCGATCTCGCCGAGCGGGTATTGGACAGACTGGAGGATCGATGGAGCCGGCTTCAGGGCGGATATTGGGAAGGAGATATCACGCCTTGCCCGCCATTCCGCCAGAACCCCCACATGCACCTGTTCGAGGCTGGCCTTGCCCACTACACCTTTACCGGCAATCCGCGTTGGAAGGAGTTCGCTACCCGGATAGCGGTAATGTTCAAGGGGCGCTTTCAGGAAAATGCTTCGGGCGCTGTAACCGAATTTTTCGACGAAAACTGGAAGCCACTGCCGCCGCCCGAAGGTGTCATCGTGGAGCCGGGCCACTGCCTGGAATGGGCCTGGCTCTTCGAAGTCGCCTTCGACCCTATTCGCTGCACCACCACGGCCGAACAACTGTTGGTCTTTGCTCGGAAATGGGGCATCTGCGATCAACGGAGCCTTGCCATAAACCAGGTCAGCCTAAGCGGAGAGGTGATCGATGGACGTGCCCGGCTCTGGCCACAGACCGAACGGCTGAAGTCAGCCGTAGCGCGACATCGTCGGACCGCGATGGAGGCAGACGAACAGGAGGTCGTGGCTGCATATGAAGGACTGACCCGCTACTTCGATCCGGATTATCCTGCCATTTGGTATGATAAAATGGATGAGGCCGGACAGCCACTTGATGAACCGGCGCCAGCCAGTTCCTTCTACCATATTGTTTGCGGCATTTCGGAACTCTTGAAGGCCTGATCCATTGCTTGCGACTTGCAATCTGACAGCCGGGCCCGCGGGACTTTCTCAGTGGCATGCTCCTGCACCTGAGGGGATGAAAGTTGCGCCAAGTTCGTCCATCGGGCTATTACTGCCACTTAGAGCGGTTTCCACACGAACTGACTCGCCGGGGGGTTCGCATTGCGGCTGCGTTGTGATTCAGACTTGGTGCTGGT
>NZ_JBANRK010000031.1:0-19072 GCF_037860795.1 Sphingobium mellinum
TCTGCCTCCGCTGTCGCGTACGGGCAGTGAATCACCTCAAGCCCTCAGACGCCACCGGTTTTTCGAGCCGTCCAGCTTTCGCGCGACGCGGACGGGAAAATATTCTTGCAGCGCTGATCGAGGGTTTCACGCTTCTTGATGGCGGCCCGATCCTGCGGGCACAGGCGGATCGGCCGCGAGGCGCGTCCGGGCTTAGTGCCGGAGGCCACGGCTCCAACTTCATTTATCTCTGGCACCGCGAAGACCAGGCTTATACCGCACCGCGCCGGTTCGGCATGATTGGGCGACAAGCGGCTCGCGCGGACCTCGATATCATATCGGGGCCGATTCGATTGCCCGAATATTATCCATTATCGGGCCGAACATCGCTTCAAGCTTTCCAGCCGGATCGTTGCCGAGCGGCATGACTGTGATCGCGTTCACGCCGACCGCGCCATAATCCTGGGCTGCACGCAGCACATCCGCACTTGTCCAATCGTCCTCGGCTTTGACCAGCGTCGTCACGTCGATGGTGCTGATATTCCGCCCCACTGCGTCGCAATGCTGCCGCAGCACGCCAAGCTTGTGCGCCACGTCCGCCGGGCTGCCGAAAAAATTGCAGGCGTCGGCATATTGGGCGACCAGGCGCAGCGTCTTGCGTTCCCCAACGCCGCCTATCAGTATGCGGGGGCGCGGTTGGGACACCGGCGCGGGATAGCATAGCGTTTCGGCCGGCTGAAAGTGTTTGCCATCAAATGGCCCATCATTGTCGCTCCACATCTGAAGGCAGATTTGCAGCGTTTCTTCGAGCTGTTCGAAGCGTGTCGCGACCGGAGGAAACGGTATCCCCAGGCCCTTATGCTCGCGTTCATACCATGCAGCGCCGATACCGAGTTCGCCCCGCCCGCCTGACAGGACGTCGAGCGTCGTCACAATCTTCGCCAGTGCGCCGGGGTGGCGGTAGGTGACACCGGTAACCAGTAGGCGCAGGCGCAGGCGGCGCGTGAGGGCAGCGACAAAGCCAAGCGTGGTATAGCCTTCGAGCATGGGATCTTCGGCAGGCGCCATATTGTCCATCTGGAAATAATGATCCATGAACGAGAGCGCGCGAATATCCAGCCCCTCCGCGCGTCTTGCCAGATCGGCTATCCCGGACCCCATGGTTTCAGGACCGCCCGCCCAGTCGAACCGCGGGACGTGAAGATCTACTTCCATGTTTTGGAACTCCAGTTTCGCTGCGCGCAGCTGGGATGATGCCAGATGAAACCACCGACAAATAGCACCCGCGTATATCGAGATAATTCATGCGCTATAAGCGCCGGTTAATCCCGAGCAGATGCAATCGATGCTCGTAAATAGGAGATTGAACGACCCTTCTCAGCGTTCGTTGACATCCGCAAGAAGATCCTTGCGCAACATACGCACTATATTATCGATCCATACTTCGGTCGGCACCGAGCCGATTGCACCGGCGATTTGTACCGGGCACATCGGCATTGAGGGGCCGATCACCAGACTTAACAATATCCATGTCACCGCCACGGGGTCAAGGTCCTGCCGGTAGACCCCTTTGGCGACGAGTTTACGTATCATCTTCTCGATACGAACGGAATTATACTCGCGGTGCTCCGAATAAAAGACATTAACCGGCGAGCCCACCCGAAATAACTCGATGTAAAATATCGAGATGACGGCCGCCTTCTGCTGATAAGCGGCAATGAGTCCGCGCACGATGCGTTCGGTAGGATCGTCGTCCCCGCTTTCTATAGCGGCTTCCATGGCATCCAGATGCCTGTCGACGTCCTTCGCGGCGTTTTTAAGCAACGCCATAAGCAAGCCGTCCTTGCCCTGAAAATAATAGTTCACCATTCCGGCGTGGGTTCCCGCTGCCTCCGCTATTTCGCGGGAGGTCAGATCGAGATGGCTCTTGTCACGCAGCTGATTTTCGGCAGCCATGAGGAGGGAATCGGATAAATTCCGTTCGGCACAACTGTGAGGGCGTCCTCTCATATATCCTCCGTTTGCCGGGGCATTTTCAATTCGGGTCGGCGCGATCTTCAGGCTCGGCACATTTTCTCAGGCAAATTTGCCATTTTTATCATGGGTGAGCCACCCCAGCACCGAATCTGCGCTTCCCCTAATTTCTACCAAGCTTTCATACTATGGGAACAGGCCGGGTGTCCATGGCGCAGGGCGCCTGCGGCTGTAAACCTTTCGGCCGATTGTGGCAGGGCGATGTGTCGCGATTCTTAGCGTAGTCCATTCGAACTGCGCCTGGCGGGTCGCCACCGTGACAATAAGCGTGCGCGGAACCGATGCGATTAAGCAAGCGATAGGACCCCATTTAAACGGCGGTTCAATTAATCCGTTAGGCTGTGAGCGACATGTCCCACATGGTTACCGGGCCAGGCCTCTTGGCGGAATTGAGGGAGCTGGCGGGAGGCCGATGCAACGAAGGATCAAACTCTGCGACGAGGATTCCCGTTCTCCGTGTTTTTTCATATCCGGTCCGGCACGTGATTCCTGGGCGCCTATGTCCAGCGAGCGGCTGATCGGCCCGGCTTCGGGCATTCGGCCGAATGTCTGGCGCGCGATGCGTCGCTATGCTTCGGCAGATAATCAGATGGTCGTCATAAGACTGCGAATGCAGCAAGGAGAGAAGATATGTACGCATCGACCGGCGCTGAAGCGTCCAAGTCTTGGGCTGGCGCTAGCTCCTGGCTTGTTCTCGCGATGTTGGCGGCGCTCTATACCTTTTCGCTGATCGACCGGAATATCCTTATCCTGCTGATCGGGCCGATAAAGGCACAGTTTCAGCTCAATGATGTACAGATCGGTCTTTTGGTCGGTACAGCCTTTGCGATTGCCTATGCGTTTCTGGGTGTGCCGGCGGGCCGCATAGCCGATCAGGGCAACCGCAAATTGCTGATCTCCGCAGGGGCGGTCATCTGGTGCCTGTGCACGATCGGATCGGCCTTCGCCGCAAGCTACATCATATTGGTCTTGCTCCGGCTGGGTCTCGCCGCCGGTGAAGCGGTGCTGACGCCAGCAGCGCATTCGATGATCGGCGATCTTTTCCCGCGTGAAAAGCGCAGTCTGGCCGCCAGCCTTTACACGACGGCTGGTCTTATCGGCCCGCCACTGGCGTTTTCGGGCGGCGCCGCCATCATCTCGGGCATCGAAGGAGCAAAGGCCGGCGGCATGCAGATCGATATGCAGATCTGGCAACTCGTGCTTCTGGCGGTGGGCCTGTCGTCCCTGGCCCTGTCCACATTGTTTCTGATGACGGCACGCGAGCCGCGGCGGACGAGCGAGCACGGCGAGGTGCAAGCGGTTACCAAGCGCGATGTCGTGCGCCAGATCGCGGCTCACAAGAAAATGTATGCGGGGCTTTTTTTTACCGCCGCCTCCGCGGGAGGGTTTAGCTACGCGCTCAATTACTGGACGGTCGAATCGCTCAAGCGGGATTTCGGCTGGTCTGCTGTGGAGGCCGGATCGGCTTATGGCCCGGTGGTTTTCGTGGGGAGCGTGGTGGGGGTGATGGGTGTGCCCTGGATCACGTCCTGTGTGAAAGCCAAAGGCCGTATGGATGCGGTCATTCTGGTCACCATGGCGTGTATGGCCATAGGCTTTCTGTCGTTGACCATCGGCCTGATGCTGCCCGACCCCGTGGTGCGACTGATATTGATCGGACTGGGTTCGGCCGCGGGGCTGGGCGGCGTCACCAATATCGTCGTGTCGATGCAGGAGGTCGCGCCGGCCCGGATGCGGGGTACATTTGTTGCGTTGCTGTACATGGGGCTGACGCTGTTGGGCGCAGGCGTGGTCCCGGTCGCGGTGCCGATGGTCGGCGACATGGTCAATGGCCTGACCGGGGGACTGGCGACCGTCTGCGGGACGCTCAGTGCTTCTGGTCTGGTGCTGCTCTGGTGGATTCGCGCCGATTTCAAGCGCGAAGCCATTGCAGGGTTCCCGGTGGTTGGCGCTCGGATCGCGTGAATCACCTCGGGCGATCCATGGGCCAGTCGGCAGAGCCGAGCGCGGTTAAACGGCGGTTCAATTAATCTGCTAGACCCTGGCCGCACGGAACCACATATCACCGTCGGGTGAAGCCTTCGAATGGCGGCGCTCATGCTATCAAGAACAGGAATGGACCGGGGCTCCATGCAAGGCGCATCGATAGGTCAGCGACTGGTGGCCGGCGGCGCCAGTCGGTAAACAGCATATGAGGGATTCGGATCGATGCCAGACAAAGTAACCTTTGGTTACCATTACGACTTCCGCAATCCGCAGCAGTGGTACAAGCCCTGGGAGCATGTGTACGAAGAGACGATCGACGTCGCCGTTTGGAGCGAGCAGGCCGGTTTCGAGTTCGCTTGGGTGCCCGAGCATCATATGTTCAGTGACGGCTATATGCCCTCGCCGCTCGTGGCGCTTGCGGCGATCGCCGCGCGCACCAAGACCATCAAGATCGGCTCATGGGTGGCGCTCGCCCCGCTGTACCACCCCACGCGCTTCGCCTCCGATTGCGCGGTGCTCGACATTATCGCCAAAGGGCGACTGGAACTGGGTCTGGGCATCGGCTATCTGCCCCAAGAATATGCGGCGATGGGCGTCGATTTTACCAGACGTGGCCGCCTGTTCGACGAGTGGCTGGAGGTCGTCACCCGGCTTTGGGCAGGCGAAACGCTCGACTATGCGGGTCGGCATTATCAGCTGGACGGCGTCCGCATGATGCCGCCGGCCCCGCGCGGCCGGATCCCCTTGTACATTGGTGGCTTCGCCCCCAAGGCGATCGAACGCGCCCTGACCTATGGCGACGGCTATGTCGGCACGCCGGACGGGGCAGACATCTATGTCGAACAACTGCGAGCGACCGGCAAGGACGTCAGCCAGGGCAAGGTGCGGATCGGCGATCTCTTCGCCGTGGTCGCGCGCGACCCGGAAAAGGCGATGGAGGAGCTGGCACCCTATTACTACCATGTCCTGCAAGTCTACGCCGAACTGGGTGGCGAGGGGATGGAGGCGATGAGCCTCGAAGAGTTCAAGAAGTCGGGCAAGATGCAGGTCATGACGCCAGAGGGCGCAATCGCCAAGTACAAGGCGATGCAGCAACGCATGCCGTTGGAGCATGTGTCGATGATCATGCCGCCCGGTATCTCCGCCGAGCAATTCATTCCCTATGCTCAGCTGTTCGCGGATGAGGTATTGCCGGCCTTTCGCTGAGCGAACGCGCAGGCGCTCCCCGCCATCCGGATCGGCAAGAGGTGCGGCTGCGGCCTGCACATCGCAGCAAAGCAATCGCGGATCGAGCCGTCGGCAGTGGCCGATTTCGCATTCCGCTTGCTCAGGCAAACGCCAGGCCCCACCTAGCCTTTGCCATTTCGAATTTGACCATGCGGGTCCAGACGTACGCGTTGTACAGGAGAACAGGAATGAAGCTCGGCAAAATTGCGGTCTGGGCCAATATCGATGGACCGATCGGCCATTTCGAGAATGAGAAGTCCGGCGAAATGGGGCCGGCTTCCGCCGAACGCCTGGCCAGCTTCGCCCGCCGGGTCGAGGAACTCGGCTATGACTCGATCTGGATGCCGGGCGGCTTCGGGCGCGATCCGCTGATCACCTCATCCTGGCTGCTCGCCAATACGAGCAGGCTGAAGGTGGCGACGGGCATCGTGAGCATCTACACGCGTGATCCGATCGCCATGCGAGGCGCGGCCGACGCGCTTAACGAGCAATCGGGCGGGCGCTTCATCTTGGGCCTGGGCGTGTCCCATCGGGAGACCGTGGAAGACAGGCGGGGGCATGAATATGGCAAGCCCATCCCTACGATGCGTGCCTATCTCGACGCTATGGCTCAGGCTCCCTATATGGCTGCGGCTCCCGCCGAGCCGACCACGATCATTCTGGCTGGTCTGCGCGAGAAGATGATCGGGCTGTCGGGCGAACGGGCACAAGGCACGCACAGCTATCTGGTCAACCCGAACCATAGCGCAATGGCCCGCGCCATTCTGGGTCCCGACAAGCTGCTTTGCGTCGAACAGCCGATGGTCCTCGAAAGCGACCCTGTAAAGGCACGGGCCATCGCTCGGAGCGAAATCGAATATTATCTTTCGAAGCCGAACTATCAAAACTCCTGGAAGGCCCAGGGATTCAGCGACGAAGACCTTGCCCATGGCGGTTCCGATCACTTCGTGGACTCGATCGTCGGCTGGGGAGGCGAGGCTGCGCTGCGCAAACGCATCGACGAACATCTGAGCGCAGGCGCCAGCCAGGTTTGCATAAAGGCGGTGGCGCCAGATGGCAGCACGGACATGCGCCTCTTGGAACTGCTCGCGCCCCGAGCGTAATTTCCGTCGGCAAGTCGGCATATATTGAATGAGGAGTGAGGCCTGTGCGTGCAGTCACCGCGGATTTCGTCAATAAGTCGGAGTCACCGCGCGTTTCCAATGTCGAAAAACCGACAATGTTGGACGACGAGGTTCTGGTAAAAGTTGCCTATGGCGGAATGAACGCGGCTGACTGGCAATATTCGCAGGGCTTGTCGCGACACATCCCCGCCAGCAATCTCAATATTGTGGGGTTCGAGGCGGCAGGCGTGGTCGCGAGCGTGGGACGTAGCGTCACCACCTTCCGTGAAGGTGATCGTGTCATGTTCGCGCGAAGCCGCACGACCGGGGAGGCGGGGACCTTTGCCGAATATGTCTCCGTCCCCGCCAATCTCGCATGCCCGGTTCCCGATGGGGTGCCGATGACCGATGCCGCCGCCACACCGATCTGCTTCATGACCTCCTATATCGCCCTGTTCGCCGATGATCTGGGCAATGCCAAACCCGGCCAGAAGGTGCTGATCCATGGCGGCTCGGGGGGCGTGGGCAGCTTTGCCATTCAGCTTGCCAAATATGGCGGGCTGTTCGTGGCGGCGACGGGCAGGGCGGCCAATCGGGACTATATGATCGGGATGGGGGCGGACCACGCCATCGACTATACCGATCGGGGCAAGAGCATCGTCGCCCAGACGCGCGAATGGGCGCCAGAGGGCGTCGACATCGTGTTCGATGCGGTCCGGCAAAATACGCTGCCCAATGCGCTGGACGCGTTGAAGCCGGGCGGAACGCTGGTCAGCATATCTACCGGGCTCGACATGAGCGATCTGGACGAACAGATGCGCGCGTCGCAGGCGCTCGGATTCCGGCACGTGCGATGCTTCGCCCATTGGCCCGAACGGATTGCAAAAGTGCCATTGGTCAACATTCTGGAGCAGCAGGCTATTCGTATCCCGCCGGTCGAGGTGGTGGAACTCGCCGACCTCCAATCCGCGATTGAGCGGCTGAAGGGCGGGCATAACCGGGGCAAATTAGTGCTCAAGATCGATGGTGAATGACGCTAAAAATTATTGTTTTTACGCAATTTAGAGTCCTCCATGAGGAGCAACCCCTCCGACTTCAGTCGGATACTGGCTTCAGCCTTGGACTCGGCCAGTAGCCTGTACCCTCGGAGAAAATGAACAGCCCGAAGGGCAAGAGTTCATTTTCTCCGAGGGTACAGGCTATGGGCTACAGCAGCGGTTGTCACACGACTTTTCATCATCGCTACCATCTGGTCTGGGCACCGAAATACCGTTTCAAGGTGCTGCATGGCGAGGTGCGTCTGCGGGTACGTGAGGTCATCCGACAGGTCTGCGCCGAGATGGGCGTGACGATCGTCCACGGCGTCCTGTCTCGCGATCACGTTCACATGTTCGTCGAGATACCGCCGCACGTCTCGGTCAGTGACTTCGTGCGCCGGGCCAAGGGGCGGTCATCGCGTAAAATCCAGCAGGAGTTCGAGCATATCCGCAAGCGTTACTGGGGGCAGCGCTTCTGGCAACGAGGCTACTTCTCGACCACATCCGGCAACATCACCGACGACACCATCCTGCGTTACCTCGACAGGCATGGCCACAAAAACGGCTTCAGCCACTCCACATGATCCTACCGGCGTCAGCCGGTCAGTTATTCAGCTGCGCGATCTGATTAGAAATCGCAAGGCCGGCACAACGCGATATTTATATGCATTATAGGGGACAGCGCCGGCAGAATGGATGCTTTCGCGTCTGACGCCTCTGCGCGCCCCTATTCACATCCGGGGCGTTTCGCAAATGAGGGCATGAACTTTGTTCCCGGCTCTCAAAGGTGCGGATGCCGAACAATTTTGCGCGCGTGGAGGCCGACCCTTTGGGCTGGCGTAGGTTAAACGGCGGTTCAATTAATTCGCTATGCACTGCCCGAACGGCGGCGCATATTGCCATTCGATAAGTCAGGTGCGGCGATGGATCCGTGTCGACTAGCGGAAGCATTAACAAAATCAGGATAAAGCCGTGACAGTGACAATCGAAGACTTGTATGAAGATCCGGAAAACTTCGTGCACCTGACTAGCGATGAACTTTACGCGCTGGATTATGATGAAGTTGCCAAAATCCAGCTTCATCATTTCAAGAAGCGGTTCGAGAAACTGCGCTCGGAACTTAAAGCACTGGATCGATTGGCCGATGACGTCGGTATAGAATCCGTCACCAGCTTCGATGATCTTGCCAGCCTCGGCTTTCCCCACACCATGTACAAGTCCTACGCCACCGGCGATGTCGACAATGGTCGCTATGACCGTATGACGCGTTGGTTGCAGGGTTTGACCACCCACGATCTTTCTGCCGTCAATCTTGAAGGTGTTGAAACGCTCGACGACTGGCTGGACGCGATCGAGGCGCAGACCCCGCTCCGCCCCGCCGCCTCATCGGGCACCAGCGGCAAGATTTCGCTGTTCCCGCGCAGCACGGTCGAAATGCCGTTTTTCCTCGAGCATGTGCTGCGCATGTACGGTCCCCATCGCGAAATGTTGGAAAGTGGAAACTATCCTTTCATCTGCGGCTATCCCGGTCGAAGCGGTCGGCAAGGCACCGCGATCATGCTCGATCTGATGCGAAAGCAGATCTACGGTGACCGCGAGGAGATGATCATCACGCTCAGCGACGGTTTCGCCGGCGCTAACGAGTTGTGGCTGGCCGGCAAGCTTCGCCGTGCTGAAGCGCTTGGCGAGAAGCTTGAATTGACGCCGCGCGAGCAGGCCCTGGGCCGGGAGATCGCCGCCAAGGCGAAGGAAAGCGCCAAGCGCTGGGACGACTTCATCGACCGCGCGGTCGTCGCTCAAAAGGGCAAGACCGTGATTTACAACGGCTTTTGGGTGCAGCTCTATCAGATCGCCCTGGAATGCGCCAAGCGCGGCATCAAGGTCGAATGGGCGCAGGATTCGGTCCTGGTCGCGGGTGGCGGCACCAAGGGCTATACGTTCCCGGACGACTGGATGGACACGGTCCAGAGCATATTCCCGTTCAAATATCCAAGCCAGATCCGCGAAGTCTATTCGATGACGGAGACGAACGCCGTGTCGCTGCGCTGCGACGAGGGGCATCTCCATCCGCTGCCCTGGGGAATCCAGCATGTGTCCGACCCGGAAACGGGCCTGGCGCTGCCGCGCGAGGGTGTCCAGAGGGGGCGAATGCTGGTCATGGACCTGCTGCCCAGCACCTACTGGTCGGGCACCGCGACCGGCGACGACGTCACGATCAACTGGGATGGCGGATGCAATTGCGGGCGCAAGGGCCCCTATATTCTCAACGAGATCAAACGCCTTGCCGACACGCGCGGCGGCGATGACAAGATCACCTGCGCCAAGACGCCGCAAGCCTTTGACAGACTTGAAGAATATCTCACGGCCTGAGACCGCTACGATAAGGAATGTGCGATGCTTGAATATACCATCCCGCTCATCATCCGCGGCCGGATCATCGAAGATAATCTGGTGCGGTTCGAGGCGCGCCGGGGCGTGGTTGCGTTCCAGACGCCGGACGTCAACCAGTATATCGACGAGATCGTCCTGAAAGACCCGTCGAAGATCGGCGACCTTTACGACATATCGCTCGCGGAGATCATCGACTATCTGGTCGAGCTGGGTCCGCGCCTGTCGCCCGACACCAACCCCTATATCGCCCAGTCGCTGGACATCGCGGTGCAGACGGCGGGCCTGAAGCGCGAGCAGCTCTATGGCGCCTATCTGGCGCTGAGCGCCAGTCTCAACCGCCAATTCCTGATGGACATCGTCGAACAGAATATCGGTTCGCGCTATCTGGAAGGGTGGGACACGTACCAGCTTCACGATCGCGAGATCGCGGTCCGCGCGTTCGGCAGCCGGATCGTCCATCTGAACGCGGGCAATTCGCCGATCCTCACGCTGTTCGCCGTCATCAACGGCTCGATCCTGCGCTGTGACAATATCGTCAAAAGCCCGTCCAACGACCCGTTCACCATGTTCGCGATCGTGAAGACCATGATCGAAATGGCGCCGGATCATCCGATTACGCGCCATTTCACGGTCGGTTACTGGAAAGGCGGCGATGTGGATTTCGAGAAGCGCCTCTATGGCGGCGGCGCGATCGACAAGATCGTCGCCTGGGGCGGGATGGCGTCGATGAAGAGCATCCGTGGCTATATCGGCCCCGGCCTCGATCTGATCGCGCTCGATCCCAAGATCAGCGCCTCCATCATCGGCCCCGAGGCGCTGGCTTCGGAAGCGGCGATGGACGAGGCGGCGAGGCGGCTCGCCATGGATGTCGGCTTCTATAACCAGGAAGGCTGCGTCAGTTCGCGCGTGGCTTATATCGCCAGCGGCACGCAGGACGACGACATCGACCGGCTCAACAAGTTCGGCAAGAAGGTGCAGGCCGCGCTCCAGGCGCTGCCGTCCAGTCTGAGTACGCCCCATCCTTCCTTCGATGCGCATCTCAAGGACGAGATCGACGGCATTCGCTACAGCGATTCCTATCGCGTATTCGGCTGCAAGGCGAACGAAGGCGGCGTCATCGTTTCGCAAACGAGCGACCCGGTCGATTTCCGCGACTATCTCGCCTGCCGCGTGGTCAATCTCGTGCCGCTCGACCATGTCGAAGAGGCGCTCGATCATGTCACCGTCCACACCCAGACGCTTGGTGTGTATCCGGCGTCGCTCAAGGCCCAGATCAGGGATCGCTGTCTGCTGCATGGCGCGCAGCGCATTACCGATCTCGGTTGCGCGGTGGCCGAGGGCATGGCGAACCCCCATGACGCGATCGAACTGCTGCGGCGCATGGCGCGCTGGGGCCTGATGGAAACCTTCACGCCCGAAATGATCGAAGCGGGCGCCGGCTGGGCCATCAGCGATGCTCAGCGCAACAGTCAAAATGATGACAAGCATCCCGCCGCAGTCGTTCACCAAATGGCTGAGCACTAAACTGACATATGGCTTTGTTACTTGTGATGATATTGCTTAGATTATGATATGTTGCCAGGGTTTATCAGGAGATTATTCCTGATAAACCTTGAAAAAAGAGTCCAATAAAAACTGGACCTTGGAAAAAGAGGGGATAATTAACATGAATATTTCTACCAGAAAATCAGCTCTTCTTGCCACCTGCGCGCTCGTCGTCTGCGCGCCGGGCATGGCCGCAGGGCAGGAGAGCGCCGGTGCGCGCGCCTCCGTATCCGCCGAAGACATCATCGTCACCGCGCGCAGGCGCGACGAAACGTCGATCGCTGTTCCCGTCGTGCTGACGGCGGTGACGGGCGAAGAGCTTGGGCGACGCGGGATCAACAGCCTCGACGCGGTTGCGCAGATGGTTCCCGGCCTGACGATTTTCGGCTCCGGCGGCAGCAGACAAGGCGGCTCGATCGCCCTGCGCGGTGTGGCCGGTCCCGAATCCAACGCGCTCGGCGATCAGGCGGTATCGTTCAACATCGACAGCGTCCAGGTGGCGAAGGCGACCGTTCGCCGCCTGGCCTTCATGGATCTCCAGCAGGTCGAGGTGCTCAAGGGGCCGCAGTCGCTGTTCTTCGGCAAGAACAGCCCGGGCGGCATCATTTCCCTGCGCACGGCCGATCCGACGCCGCAATTCGCGGCAAAGGCTTCGCTCGGCTATGAGCTCAACGCCCATGAATGGCGCGCCGAAGGTTTCGTCGCCGGCCCGCTGACCGAAACGCTCGGTGCGCGCCTCGCCTTTTTCGGTTCGGACATGCGCGGCTGGGTGAAGAACATCGTCCCGGAAAACAGCATCCTGCCCCCGTTCCATCGTTATGGTCCGCGCAATCGTGAATATGCGTTGCGCGGCACGTTGAAGTTCAACCCGACCGACGCGTTCAGCGCGCGGCTGAAATTTTCCTACGGCCATATCAAGGGCGCATCGAGCAACACCAACGCGCAGACTATCAATTGCCCCACCGGCAGTTCGCAGTTCGTCGGCGTGGTTAGCGACTGCAAACCAGACAACCGGACCAATCGCACCGATAATGTCGGCACGGCTTTCACGCCGTTTGACGCGAGATATGGCGACGGCCACACTTACGGGAAGGGGCGCCAGATCCTCACCGGGCTGGAATTGAACTATAAGCCCAGCGATACGATCGATCTGACCTCCGTAACCGGCTTTTACCAGAGCAGGTTCGAAAACCTGGATCAGTTCGGAACCTATCCTGTCGTTCCCATCACATTGTTCGGTACTTTTGGTCTGCCGATGTTTGCTGCCTTCACCCTGTACAAGAACCGCGAGATTTCGCAGGAACTTCGTGCGAACAGCAGCTTTGACGGACCATTTAATTTCACGGTGGGCGGGATCTATTCGGACACCAAGTCATCGCTCGAAACCCACACTTTTCTAAACCTGAGCAGCCCGAACGAGTTTCTCCAGTCCGTCGTCGGCCAGGAGGGCACCGCCTATTCGGTGTTCGGACAGGCTCGCTTCGACGTGACTTCGCAACTCGAACTGTCGGCGGGCGGACGCTACTCTCACGAAAAGAAGAGGCTCCCAGTCACTCTGGCGGATTTCAGCCGTTCGCTCGTCACTGGGATGGTCCCTTATGTAACACCGGTCGACAAGATTTCGTTTAACGACTTCTCGCCGGAGCTTACGGTTAGCTACCGGCCGACAGATAGGCTGACCGTTTTCGGCTCGTACAAGAAGGGTTTTCTGTCGGGTGGTTTCAATGGCAGTGTCGCGACCTCTGTCGTCCCACTCAATTATGGCCCGCAGAAGATCAAGGGCTTTGAAGGTGGTGTGAAGGCCTTGCTATTCGACGGCGCGTTGCGCACCAATCTGTCGCTCTACAGCTATAAGGTGACAGGGCTTCAGATCACGGCGTTCGAGGCGAACGGAACCGGCACGATCCGCAACGCCGGTGCGGCGCGGACCAAGGGCATTGAGTTCGACATGAACTACCGCGCCCCGATCGACGGACTGACGCTCAGAGGTGCGATTGCCTACAACAAGGCACGCTATGGTGAATATTTCGGACCGTGCTGGACCGGGCAATCGCAGGCGCAGGGCTGCGATTTCCGGGCGCTTGGCGGCGGTGTTTCCCGTCCGATCCTGCCGGGCGAGAACGGCAACAATCAGGATCTCGCCGGGGGGCGTCTCATCAACGCGCCCGACTGGTCCGGGAATGCGGGCGCGAGCTACGAAACCCCGCTCGGCTCGTCGCTCAAGCTTGGCCTGTCGGCGGACATGACCTTCGCCAGCAGTTCCCCCACCGATGCGTTCCTGAACCCGGCGCTGACCGCGCCGAAGCGCGTGCTTCTAGATGCCACCGCGCGCATCGCCGAAGCCAAGGATCGCTGGGAGGTGGCGCTGATCGGTCGCAATCTGACCGACAAATTCTACTGGACCGGCGGACAGCAGTTTTCAGGCACGGGTGGGGCCACCGGCACCCCCGCCGGCGGCTTGCGAGCTGACACCTACGCCGTCCTCAATCGCGGACGGGAGCTCATGATCCGTCTGACCGTCGCCTTCGGGCAGTAGCATCGGCGCGCCGGCGGGGGTTGTTTGAGGTCTGATCGTCAGGCTTCGATCCGTACCCGGACCTCCGCTGGCGCGTTTCCGTCGGATGAATGGACTATATAGACTCGAAGGGCGCAATTGATTAACCATGGATAGAGGAATAGGATGACCCTTTCGCTTGAAAGTAAGACAGCCCTTGTAACCGGCGCCTCCGGGGGCATCGGCCGTGCAATCGCTCAGCGTCTGGCCGCCGCCGGCGCTACCGTGGCCGTTCATTTCAATAGCGGCGAAGATCGGGCGCGCGAGACGGTCGACCTGATCGAGCAGGCCGGGGGCGAGGCATTCATCCTGCAAGCGGATCTGACGAGCGTCGCTTCCATCGGGGCGCTGTTCGATCAACTGGATCGCGGGCTTGCCGAACGCGGGCGCTCGGGTCTCGACATTCTCGTCAACAATGCGGGCCAGGGCAATGGCGCGTCGATCGCGGACGTCGACGAGGCCCTCTTCGATCATGTCATCGCGTCTAATATGAAAAGCGCCTTCTTCGTCACCAGGGCCGCCCTGCCGCGGATACCCGATGGCGGACGCATCATTAGCCTCTCGTCGATGGTCTCGGTTTCCGCCACGCCGCAAGGCATCGTCTATTCACTGGCGAAGGCGGCGGTGAACGCCTTCACCCGGTCGCTCGCGGCCGAACTTGGCCCACGGCGGATTAGCGTCAACGCCATCGCTCCGGGCGCCACGGATACGGCGCTTATGGCGCCGATCATGGCCGATCCGGCGATGGCGACATGGATAGAGCAGATGACCGCCATGGGGCGCATGGCCCATCCCGACGAGATCGCCGCAGTCGCGTTCTTCCTCGCCTCGCCGGAGGGCGGGTGGATAACCGGACAGACCATCCAGGCGAGCGGCGGCATGCATCTTTAGGCTACCGAGGATAGCACGGCGTTCAATCTATAGGCACGATGGAGGGATGCCCCGTCAGCGCGGCGAATGGCTCGTGATGGGAAGCCGGTCAGTGCAACCCCGGGGGGAAATCTACTGGGCGACGCGGACCCAAAAAAGAACGATCGTTCCCTTGACAGTTGCGTCCGGACATAGATAGGCCGTGCAGAGAAGCCAGCGAACAAGCGGAGCATACAATCGATCGGAGGTGGGATGCGTATCGCTGTATGACATTGTCGGGAAAGGTCTGGCTCCTACAATAATCTGACGCCGCGCAAGTGGTCTTTCCAGAATTTCGGTACAACTCCGGTCCTGTCATCGGCGATTCCTATACTGCGCGCGAGATCATTAGTGTTCGGCTTAGGTCCGGTAGGTCGGGATCGGAATTATAACAAGGAATATAGATGTTTGACCTGAAAGATAAGGTTGCAATCATCACAGGCGGGGCCAGTGGCATTGGTGCTGCGGCAGTGCGCATGTTTCACCAGCTTGGCGCAAAAGTGATGATCGGCGATATCGCGGTCGAACAAGGCGAGGCACTGGCCGATGAGCTGGGGGACAATACCGCCTGTCGCGTCTCGACGTCGTGGATGCCGCCACCTGGGCGCGCACCGTCGACGAGACCGAAAAAGCCTTCGGGCCGGTGAACGTTCTCGTGAACAACGCCGGTCATTCGGGCCACCGAAAGCCGATTTTAAATCTCAGCCTGGAAGAATATCGGCGCGCGTGCGCGAGCAACCAGGATGACGTGGTCCTCGGCATGAAGACGGTCTTGCCTTCCATGTTGCGCGCGGGTGGTGGGTCCATCATCAACAATTCCTCTAGTTGGGGACTGGTCGGCGCCGCCGACAATATAGATTATTGCGCATCGAAGTTTGCGATTACAGGCATGACAAAAGCCGCTGCGGTCGAACTTGCTTCCAGCAATATCCGGGTCAACTCGGTTCATCCGGGACTGACTTTGACACCCATGGTCGTATCGACACTTGAGATGGTCGGTGCGTCTGCCGACGAGTTCATTTCCCGTATGCTGCCGATGAATCGAGGGGCGGCTCCCTCGGAAATCGCGAGTGTGTTCGCATTCCTGGCATCCGACACGTCCAGTTTCGTGACTGGGGCCGCCATCGCTGCCGATGGCGGACTGACGGCGCAGTGACAACGCGCCTGGGGCTCCGTCGACGAGGCGATCATCGGCTTCGCGATTCCAATATATAATCTCCTCGCGTCGAAGGACGATTTGAAATGATAATTTTCATCGGCAAGATCGTGCGCCACCTGCTCACGGCGGGCTTTCATGTCCGCGCAGTCACCCGTAACCCGGGTAGCGACGCGGCGCGTTACGCTGCCAGCCGGGGGGCCGTCCCGGTAGCCGGCGACCTGAACGACCGCGCATCGATCCGCGACGCCATTCAGGGGGCGGACGCGGTATATTATCTTGGTGCATCCGACCCGAGCGATTTTGGTCGGTCCTCGATTGATAGCGGAACTAAGGAGAAGAACATGGGATCGGGCTTTCTGTCTCGCAGGGATATGGTCGCCGCCGCCGCCGGATTGCCACTGGCCGGGGTGGCCATGGCCGCCGATTCGCCTAAGCGGGTTGCCGGCAGCCCGGCCCCGCGTGGCGCGGTCCACGGAATCGTTGTGCCCGGATATGAGCCTGTCCGCGCCGCTTTCGAAGACAATTTCGCGTCTGGCAAGGAGCTGGGCGCCCATTTTGCCGTTTATCGGGACGGCGCCCCATTGGTTGACCTGTGGGGCGGCAGCGCCGACGAAACCGGAACGGTCCCGATTGCCCAAAACACCCTCTACACGCTGATGTCGACCACGAAGGGTCTGACCTCGATGTGCATCGCGATGCTCGTGGACAGGGGAAAGCTCGATTATGAAGCTCCCGTGGCGACCTACTGGCCCGAATTCGCGACACAGGGGAAGGGGGCGGTGACCGTCGGGGAACTCATGTCGCACCAAGCCGGCCTCACGGGGCCGCGCGGTCCGTCCACGATCGAGGATTTTTACGAGCACAAGGCGCTTGCCGCTCGGCTCGCCGCGCAGGAACCGTTTTTCCGGCCGGGCGTCTTTGGCTATCATTCATTGACCTTTGGCACGCTCGCAGATGAGCTTGTCCGGCGAACCGATGGCCGGACGGTCAGCCGTTTCTTCGCCGATGAGGTGGCTTCCAAAGTCGGGATCGACGCCTTCATGGGCCTTCCAGCCAAGGAAGAGTATCGCGCCGCCACGATGGTGTCTGCGATGGATCCCAACAGCCTGGGATTTGACTCCCCCAATCCGGCGGCAGCGGCGGCCTCGTCGAGCACATCGGGTTTCATCCCCTGGGGTCCCGATCAGCGGAAAGATCGCGAGCATGGTATCCCTGCGGGAGGGGGCACGTCCAATGCCCGCAACCTAGCCAAGCTCTATGGCCATCTTGTTCGGGGTGACCAGCCGGGTGCGACGCCGCTGATCAGCAAGGCCGTGCTGCAGCAGGCCACCCGCGCGCGGATCGCTGGCGTAAACCAGGTGCATGGCGAGCTGGGACGATACGCGGCAGGATTCCGTCTCGATCAGACGAGGTTTGGTTCAAATCCGGCGTCCTTTGGTCATTGCGGTTTTGGGGGCAGCACTGCATTTGCCGATCCCACGCGTCGCCTGGGCGTTTCCTACACGCCCAACAGAATGTTCAACCCCAACTGGTATGGAACTGATCCAAGGCTCGCCAACCTGCTGAACGCTCTCTTCATCGTGGAGGAAAGGAAATAAGCGCGACGCCTGCGGAACCGACCCGATTGTCCCATGGGCCAGCCCGTCATTCGACGAATATGGGGGAAGGCCAAGGCGAACGAAGCCAGGAGGTGAGCTTCATATTGAGCAACGCCCTATGGATGATTTTGAGCACAGAGGCGCGAGCGGTAACGGCAACCCGGCCAGCGTGTGTCGTTTTGATGATTCAAAGGGTTTTGTGGCGGCTATTATCTCTTTTTCGTTCAACGAGATAACAGTCCATCCATCGCAGCCGTTGGAGATCATGGTCCAGCGGCGACGAGGTAAGCATTGGCGCCGCCTGTTTGCGCAATCATCGCCGTTCAGAGAACGGATCCTCGAAAGCGGCGCCCTATGCTGCTTTGGCTTTGCGGATGGGAACAGATTGTGATGCCGTCGATAAAGATGTCCCGAAGGCGAACTCAACCGCAGTAGCAAGACTCTCGAAATCTGGATCGGAATGTATGGTTGCCTTCAGACCAAGGCCATGCATCGATATCAGGAGCATTTCAACACGAAAATCGAGTTCTTCCTCCTTTTGCCTTTCAAGCACGGGTTCAATTACTTTACGAATTGTCTCGCGAAAATTGGCGGCGGACTTCTTGACCATTTCTTTGACCTTCGGATTTCGGGCCGCTTCGGCTTGGACTTCGAGCCAGAGAATGGTGCGGTCACTTGCAAGAATCGCGGGAAGCTTGTTCGCAAATGACTGGACAAGAGAGTTGACGTTCCGGCCTTCCGATTGGTCTACTTGGCTTATGAGTGCATTGAATTCGTGCATGTGGTGCTCAACAAGCGCGATCATGATCTCCTCTTTATTCTCGTAATATTTGTATATGTGGCCTTTGCTCATCGCGGCCACCGCGCCGATGCGACTTATGGTCGCAGCGTGGAAACCCTCGTTAATAACGCAAGCTCTGGCTGCGTTCAGGATTTGAGCTCGACGCTGCCTGATCCGTTCGTCCCGCCGCGAGATCGCTGTTGTGGTCTTGGTCATTCAATCCCTTTGTGCCGATTACGGCGACAACGTCTGCCTGAGCTAATGTTTATAGCGTCAAATCCGGAAAAGCGCCAATATAGTTTAGCCGTTCGATCTCCCGGAGCTTGCAAGTTGGATGGCGGCCCCGGTGAGCAGCGCTATGATCCGCCCAGCCTGTTTGATAGCGCCTGAAGTGCGTGGCAGAATTGGCGTGAGCGGCCGTTTTGCCGACAGGCAAGTGCCCATTCTACAATATGATCGACCACCAAGCCCGGCAAGAAAAAAGGACGATCGTTCTATTGACAGCTTGCACCTACATGTGGATAGTGCCGGCCAAAGATGCCAGCCAAAAAACTGGACACCTCGAAGAACCATCGGATTATGTCCTGATGGACGCAGGAGAAGGCCCCAGCGGGCGGGTAGTGCCGATTCCGATGCACCGATTCGCTGATTTTCTGGACGGAGCCGATCGCTGGGTCCAGTTTTCGTGTCATGCAGGCGCAGTTCGGCCTTCGAGCCATGCGAGGCGCTGGAAATTATAGACCAGGTTGGCCATGCCGATCTTGATCCT
>NZ_JBANRK010000032.1:0-17515 GCF_037860795.1 Sphingobium mellinum
ATCTCTGCCTCCGCTGTCGCGTACGGGCAGTGAATCACCTCAAGCCCTCAGACGCCACCGGTTTTTCGAGCCGTCCATCTGTTTCACGGCGTTCGAACTCGGCAATGTCCAGAGTTTCGGACGTAATCCCTTCGCGCGGGCCGTGACCGACGGGGTGAACATCCTGTGAGCCATTTGCGCAGTTGCAGAGGCATTCTCTCAGACGGATTCCGCTTTCACAAACTGTTGTCGGTCGAACTCGACGGGTGACAGCATCCCGTTCCTGACGGCCACGCCTTGAGCATGTAATCCATGGCCTCGGCGTCATCGCTGTTCTTTGACAGCTTCGGCCGGTTGTCCCTCGCGGAGTATATAGATGCGTAAAAGATGAACCATGTGCGCGGCGCCCCGCTGCCTCCGCCCGCACTCCGTTAATCTACGCCGCGAGTTCCGCCGAATGTTCTGACCACGGACAACCGCATTCAGGGCTATTCCATTGCCGGGAACTTTGAACGCATTACCCCTATGCCGCCTGAACTCTTCGTAAAACCGAAGATTGGGGAGGCGCCGACAAAAAGGTCCGAAAAACATATTCAACAGCATTCGCGAAGCCTTCGATGCTGCCGTCGGAATGCACGGTGGCCTTCAGGCCAAGGCCATGCATCGACAGCAGCAGCATTTCAACCCGAATGTCGAGTTCATCCTTGATCGGTCCTTCCAGCACAGGTTCTATGATCTTGCGAATTGTCTTGCGAAAGTAGTCGGCGGCCATCACAGCCATTTCCTTCACTTTGGGATTGCGTGCCGCCTCGGCCTGGACTTCCAGCCACAGGGCGGTTCGGTCACTTTTCAGAATTGCAGGAAGCTCGCTTCTAAAGGACTCAATAAGAGATTCTAAGTCGTGATCCTTAGACTGGGACAATTGACTTATAAGCATCATGAACTCGTTCATGTCATGCTCTATCAACGCCAGCATAATATCCTCTTTATTCTCATAATATTTATATATATGGCCTTTGCTCATCCCTGCTACTGCACCGATACGACTTATGGTCGCAGCGTGGAAGCCTTCGTCCCGAACGCATGCCCTTGCTGCATTGCGGATCTGCGCTTGCCGCTGTTTAATCCGTTCGCCTTGCCGCGAAATCGCTGCTGCTGACTTGGCCATCTATCTCCTTCGTGCCGCTTGCGGCGGCAGCCCCTGTCTTGATCCGATGTTCATAACTCAATTCGGAAAAAGAGCGAACATAGTTTGATTGGCCGCTGCGCCGCCATCTTCCCCGATCGTCTGTGGACGTTGCTCCGGCGAGTTTCTGTAACCAGTCGCAAGTCCGGCATCATTCATAATTCCCAAAAAAAGGACGATCGTTCTATTGACAGCTTGCACCTACATGTGGATAGTGCCGGCCAAAGATGCCAGCCAAAAACTGTCATTAGATTAGCGAATGTGAGAGTGAGGTCAGTTTTCTGGGATACTGAAAGTAACAATATTTTCCATTATTTTTGGTTGCCGCCGAATTCATTCTCTAAAAAATAGAGAAAATTTTGGCGTTTATGGAACATTACTCAGTATTTTTAGGCAGATGAGTGCGAATATATTATTATCATAATGATAATATGATAAAAATTATGTATAATCTACTGCCGTTATTGAGAAAATTGGTCCGGACCCAATGAGTACTGAAGCGATCTGCATATTCTGGAGTGCGAATGTCGACCGCACGTCAATCCGGCCGACAACGATAAAAAGCAGGAGAAGGACAGTTTTATGCTACCATTCCAGGATAAGAATATCGTTGTTCTGGGCGCGTCCGCGCAAGGCGGCACCGGCTGGGAAACCGCCAAGCTGGCCGCGGAACAGGGCGCGCGCGTAACGGTCGGCGCGCGGAGCATGGCTGGAATTCAGGAGCTTGCCGGTCTTATCGGCGGCACCGGTGTGCGTTGCGACGCTTCGATCGAGGCCGAGGTGGAAGCGATGGCCGAGGCAGCGTTCGCTGCAAATGGGCCTATCGATGTCGCCATCATGGCCGCGGGCGTGCCCTTTGTGGGTATGATCGACGCCATTGACCCGAAGGATGTGCGGCAAGCTTTCGACATCAACTATTTTGGTCCGTTCTTCTTCATCAGGCACATGGCGCGGCGCATGCGCGATGGTGGCGCGATGGTGGTGATCACGTCGACCGCAGCGTCGATGCCTGTTCCGGGCTATAGCAGCTATGGTTCGGCCAAGGCTGCGGCCCAGATACTGGTTGAACATGCGGCGCTTGAATATGCGGCGCGTAACATCAGGATCAATGCGGTGGAGGCCGGGCTGATCGATACGCCGATGTCGAAGATATTGTTGGACCATGAAGTAGCCAGAAAAGTTCTCTTGAAGGAGATTCCGCTGGGTCGGCCGGTCACGCCGAGGCAGGTCGGGGCGGCCTGCCTGTGGCTGTGTCATCCGGATGCGGCTGTCACCGGCGATACCCTGAACGTCGATAACGGCAATCACCTGCGTCGTAACGTGCAACCCGAAGAATTGCCGTATGAAGTCATGGCTGCGAACGCGGATGCGTCGTCCAAAAAATGATAAGCGGCGCCCGGCGGTGGGCGCCAGGACTGTTCACGTCGTCCTGCCATTTGCCTGATCGCCAGCGCGGTTCGGCTGTGGCGTCCGCTTAAAAGCAAGTGGAAAATATCGTATGACCAAGATCAACAATATGCGCGGCGTTGGCCAGGATGCGGATAGGTCTCCCCTCGCGACCGAACGGCAATATGAGATGGAAGCGACGGCGGGTGCAATTCTCAAGACACCCGAAATGCAAAAGGCGATGGCGGCGGCGCGCCAACTCCTGCTTGGTTTGTCATGGGCAAAGTCGGAGACGGCTCAGCAGACTTTGGACGAGGTGGTCTCAGAATGTGCGGGCTACGCCCTTCTTTCCGCGGCGAGTACGGATTTTGAGAATCCCGGCCTTGTCTGGATCCAGACGCCCCAAAAAGAGTGGATGGGGCATTCGGTAACAGGGTCGCGCTTTTGCTTCGATAATCCCGACAATATATATCGTTACCTGTTCATCGATGACGCATCGACTTATGTCCTTGAGTCAAAGCCTACTGGTCCGACCGGTCGATTCAGCGTGGCGATCTATGTCGCACTGACGGGTGCCGAGGTCAAAAGCTGGGCCGATTGGGAACGGACCGTGGATGCCGCGGATGAGGGGCGCATAATCATCGATGATATGGGCGCTTCACGCATAACGATCGGACCTGAAGACCTCAAGGATGGCAGCCTGCACCTCAAGTCAAAGGGCGGCGTTTTCGTCATTGTTCGGGAGGCGCTGAGTGATTGGCATACGCAGCGGCCTCGCGCTATGTCCTTCCGCAAGGTTGCGGGTCCACCAAGTCATGCGCACAGCTTTGATGATCGGGTCGCTATAGCCGCACGATACATGATGTTCGGGGCACGGACGATCGCTCAATTCGAGCAGCTTTATGCGTCGATTCCAGTCAATGATTTCGGGCCTGCGATGATGCGCGGCCACGCGACAAAGCCGTCGATGATCACGCAGGGCCGATATCAGCTGGCGGATGATGAGGCGTTGGTCGTAAACCTCCTTCCGCAAGAGGCGGAATATATGAGCTTCAGCGTAACGTCGCCGTGGCTGATTTCGCGCAATTCGCACAGCAAATCGGGCAGCCGGACGGGACATCAATCGCACAGGAATGGCGACGGCACCTATACTTATGTCGTAAGTCACCAGGATCCTGGCGTAGCGAACTGGATGGATAGCGACGGTTTGCGCGAAGGCTGCATGGCGATGCGGTGGGAAGGGATGCATGCACCGGTCGCTGATCCCAAGGACGCCATCCAGAGCGTCAAACTCGTCAAGTTGAGCGCCATCCGTTCCGAACTTCCGGTTGATTTTCCATCGGTCGGGCCAGCGGAGCGATCGGCCGAACTCGCCGGCCGTAGACTCGACTATGGGTCGCGCTGTGGCGTGGATTGCACGTTCGCTGGCGATTAAGGACAGTAACGAGAGTCTTTGAGGAGGCGGCGGCACGCTGTCAACATCGCGCGCCGCATCGTTGACAGTATTTTAGCCGAAAACAGCAAATATCAAGATTAGAGGATCCTTAAATGGACATGTTCCAGTCTTCATCAAAACTGTCTATGGAAAAATTGATCGCCGCAGCCTACGCCGAGGACGGGCTGAATGATTTCGGTGACTTCGATCCCCGCGAAGGACTGGCCCGATTTCTGCAGGATATCAATGACAACGTCTTGTTGAATGATGAGGGTGTCGCAACCATTTCGGCGATCATCCACCGCTGGCTGGTCAACGGACTGCGTTTTGCCCACGACCTGAAGAAGCACCCGGAAATTCTCGACGAACAAGTCGACGATCCGCTCATCATTTTGGGCATGACACGCGTCGGTTCGACGAAGTTGCAGCGTTTGCTCGCAGCCGATCCCGACACGTTGAGCATCAGGCATTGGGAATCGATGAATCCTTCGCGCATACCGAATGCGGTGGCGGGCGAAGAAGATCCCCGCATCGGCATTGATCGTGGGATAGTCGACGCCATGATAAAAAACAATCTTGGCCTGATGCAGTCCCATTCGGTGAAGGTTGATGATGCCGAGGAAGATATTTTCGTACAGTTGCCCACCTTCAAGACGGTGGGTCATAGCTGGGTGCTGCCAGTTCCCAATTATTACGATTGGGTAAGGTCGCAGTCGCTGCGCGAATCTTATGTCTTCCTCAAGCAGATGCTGCAATATCTGCAATGGCAGCGGGGCGGGCGTCGGGGCGCGAATGGTGATCGCCCGTGGATATTGAAAACGCCGCCGCACATCGGAAATATGGACCTGCTGGCTGATGTTTTTCCCAAAGCCAAATATGTTTTCATGCATCGTGACATTCATGAAGTCATTGCATCGACGTGCCGCCTGATCGAAATGTTGTTCCGGACCTGCATGGATGTAGTCGACCAGGAAGCCGTGGGTGCATATGTGCTTCGCCTTTGGTCTGCGGAGATGGACCGGCATCTGCAGCAGCTCGACGCTTTGGGTTCACAAATCGATCTTCTTGATGTCCAATATGAGCGGCTCAGGAAAGACACGTTTGGCGTGGTGCGCGATATTTACACGCAGATGGGCCGCGATTTAACACCCGCCCGCGAACAGGCGCTGCGTACCTGGGAGGCAAACGACTCCCATGGTGAATTCGGCAGCTATACGTATAGTCTGGAGCAGTACGGCCTGACACCTGCGAAGGTCGATGCTGCCTTCGCAGAATATAACCGTCGATACTTCCATAAATAAATACTCGGTACGCGCCAGGCAAGGATGGGGTGGCCGCCCTGCTTTGAATATCAGGAGAGCCCATAGCTACGAAAAGCAGGGGAACGTGTCGATCGGCAGCGCCGGCGAAGCGGAAATATAAAAACTAGACCGATCGTTCTAAATAAAATTGACTCGTTGGGTGCCAGTGTGCGAGGTTGTGACGGATACCGAAAATTCGAATCGCGCCGGTCAGGGCGAGAAATTCTTGAAAATTAGGTCCAGAGGATTGGTGCTGAAATGATAGGCTTCGAGCATTCCGAAATGCGTGGTCTTTACGACGAGCTCATCGAGCTGGTCGCGGAAAAGCGGCCCACGCTCGCGCCCGATATCTTCAAGGTTCCGGTGAGCGAATATACCGACCGCGACCGTTGGGAGCGGGAGGTTCAGCTGTTGCGGACGACCCCGATGGTGCTGGCTTTGTCGAGCGAACTGCCCGAGCCTGGCAGCTACTGGTCGCTGACGCGGCTTGGCGTGCCGCTGCTTCTGGTGCGTCAGAAAACCGGCGAGGCTCGGCTGTTCATCAACGCCTGCCGTCACCGCGGTGCCAAGGTGGTCGAGGAAGGGCAGGGCAATAAGCCGCGCTTCACCTGCGTTTATCATGCCTGGACCTATGGGCAGGACGGACGGCTGCTGGCGCTGCCTGAAAATGCCATCTTCGGAAACGTCGACAAGGCCGATTACGGACTGACCGAACTGGCCGTCGAAGAGCGCCATGGCCTGATCTGGGCGATCCTGACCCCGGACCTGCCGCTTGATCTCGATGCGTTTCTCGGACCCGAAATGTCGGCCTTGTTGCCCAAGTTCGGCCTTGAACGCTTCAAGGTGGTGAATTTGAAGGAAGTGCCAGCCGCGAACTGGAAACTCGCTTATGAAGGCTATGTCGAAACCTACCATTTCCCCAGCCTCCATGCGCAGAGTTTTGGCAGTTTCGTCATTCCCGGCGTGATCAAAATCGAGGACAAGGGTATCCATGGTGAAATTATTTCACCGGTTTTGGGTATTCAGGAGGAATGCGATCCATCGTCGATCGACGATCTCAAGCGCTTTGTGCAGCGCGGCTTCACGCTTTTTCCGTCCACCTTCTACACCTGTGCAAGCACCAACGCCTTTGCCGGTGAGGAAGAGCGTGAGGGTCCTCCACTCGAACGCATGTTCATGAACCAGATCCTGCCGGGCAATAATCCCGGGGAGTCCGTGACGATATCGCGAACGGTGGTAAGCGGCGAATTCGAGGGCACGCCGATGGAGAAGGAGGTTCGTGACTGGGCCAGCCTTACCCATCAGGTCGTCATGGACGAAGACTGCCCGGTGGTGAACAGTATCCAGGAGACGGTTTATTCCGGCGCGCAGGAATATTTCACCTTCGGCCGCAACGAGAGCGCCATTCACCACTTCCACCGAAGGTTGCATAGCGCTCTGGGCGACCAACCCCTGGATGAACAGCGCAAGAATCAGTGACAATACTCCGAGGTGGTCGGACGTCCGCCCGGTGACCGTTTTACGCAGCGCGTTCGTCGCCGCATGGACCGGTCGCCAGGCGCGACATTTAACGCCACTAGGCAATGACGTCTCATGATCTGGTCTGCTGCTTGTCCGACGCGCAGCATGGGAGATGATTTGAACATGGATGAAAAATTGCGGCGGCTGATCGATCGCGAGGAAATCCGCGATCTGGTGAACCGGTTTTCGGCCTATGAAGACCGGCGGATGTGGGACGAGGCGGCCGAATGCTTCACGGAAGACGGCGTGTTCGATGAAACGGCGGTTGATGGCCCGATATCGACGGGCAGGGAGCAGATCAGGGCCTTTTTCAAGGAACAGATTGATGGTGCCATGACGTTTCTAGCCCATTATGCAACCGGTCATGTCATCACCGAACAAGGCGACGATGAGGCGAAAGGTTTCTTCAGCTGTTTCTTCGAGGGCGGATTGCAGGACGGGCGCATCGTGAAAGTCCATGGCTATCTGGATGACACCTACGCCAAGGTTGATGGAAAGTGGTTGTTCAAGTCGCATAAAGTCGTCCTTTACGGACCGCGGCAGTTCACCAGGCCGTCCAGCGAGACGGTTTAACGGAAATAGATTTCAGGAGTGGATCGGGTATGAGAGGATTGCGGGACAAGGTAGCGATCGTCACGGGTGCGGCCTCTCCGATCGGGATTGGCTTTGCTACGGCCAAGCGCCTGGCTGAAGAGGGTGCGCGGGTCGCGCTGACCGACATCAATCATGCCGCCGTCGAGGAACGGGCTGCCGAGCTTCGGAAGGAAGGCTATCGCGCGATCGGGATCGGGCATGATGCCATCGACGAAGCATCATGGGAGACCGTTCTTCAGACCACCCGCGATGAACTCGGCCCGCTGGACATATTGGTCAACAACGCCGCCATCGCCATACAGGCCCATGTCGTAGACATGGAACTGTCCGACTGGCGTCGCCAGCTTGATGTCAATGGCACTACGGCCTTTCTGGGTTGCCGGATCGCGACGCGCGAGTGGCAGTCATCGGGTCGGACCGGCGCGATCGTTAATGTGGCGTCCACCGCATCGCTCGTCGCCGGCGAATATGGCGGCGCCTATTGCGCCAGCAAGGGCGCCGTCCTGATGCTGACCAAGGTGGTGGCGATCGAAAACGCGAAACATGGCATTCGCGTCAATTCGGTGCATCCCGGCTGGACGAAGACTGCGATGCTCGGAGATTCGCTGGACGATCCTGAAGCCCAGACCGCGCAGATCAAGGCGATCATACCCGCCGGGCGGCTGGGGGACCCTTCGGAGATGGCGGCGGCGATCGCCTTCCTCGCTTCGGACGATGCGTCTTTCTGCAACGGCACTGCGCTTTTGGTAGATGGCGGGTTGACGGCGCAATGATGGCCGCGAAGGTTGGACAGGGCTGAAATGGCCTTCGACCCGTCGCTAGATTAATAAGTTTATACGGAGAGAATTATCGTGGCCAGTGCCTCAGACCCGTTCGCGGAAACATCCTTCGGCCCCAATCGCAAGCGGCCGGCTACGCTCGAGGAGCGGGTGCAACTGATTGAGGATCATGAAGATATTGCGCGCCTGATGTCGCTGTATACGCACTATAATGACGGCGGCTGGGAAGGTCAGGGGCCAAGCCATATGGGTCCGTCCGCAGACCTTTTCACGGAAGATGGCGTCTGGGACGACTGCGGCACGATCGGCCAGGCGAAGGGACGCGAGGCGGTTCGCGCGCTCTTCAATACGCTGCGGGCTACCCCTTATGTCTCGCACAATGTGATGAACCCGCTGATCGATGTGGACGGCGACGTTGCCCGGGGGCACTGGCATCTGATCGCGCTGTCGAAATGGCCCAACGGCAGGCCGGTCGAGGACAATGACGGCCACTGGTCGCTGGCGATCTATAAACTCGAGTTCCAGCGCACTCCGGAAGGTTGGCGGATCAAGAATATGACCATCAACCGTGGCCGCGAAATGCCGCAGCGCGGCTATAACGCTCCGCCCCAATGGTCGGTTTGACAGTCATATATAAGACATAAATCCGCGCGCATCCGTCGATGCCGGACTAGTATCCGTTGGGGAGGCAAATTGATGCCAGGCAAGTTGACTTTCGGTTATCTCTACGACTTCCGCAATCCGGCGCAGTGGCACAGGCCCTGGGAACAGGTGTATAAGGAGGCCATTGATGTCGCGGTCTGGAGCGAGGAGATCGGCTTCGGGGGCACCTGGGTGCCCGAACATCACCTTTCCAGCGACGGCTATCTGCCCTCCCCGCTCGCCGTGATTTCGGCGATGGCGACGCGCACCAAGACTATCCGGCTCGGGACATGGATTGCGCTCGCGCCGCTATATCACCCGACGCGCTTCGCTTCCGATTGTGCGGTGCTCGACATCATCTGCGAAGGACGGCTCGATGTCGGCCTCGGCATCGGATACCGGCCGGCGGAATATGCGGCGATGGGCGTCGATTTCTCCAAACGTGGTCGCCTGTTCGACGAGTGGCTGGAGATCGTCACCAAATTGTGGGCGGGCGAAGTGGTGGATTATGCCGGGCAGCATTACCAACTGGACGGCGTCCGGTTGACGCCGCCGGCCCCGCGAGGCCGTGTCCCGATTTACATCGGCGCCTTTGCTCCAAAGGCGATGGATCGGGTTCTGGCCTATGGCGACGGCTATGTCGGGTCCGTCGAAGGCGCCGAACTCTATGTCGAAAAGCTGCGCGCCCAGGGCAAGGATGCGAGCGAAGGCAAGGTGCGGCTCGGCGATTTCTACACTCTCGTCGCCGAAGACCCGGAACAAGCGATGGAAGAGCTGGCACCCCATTTCCTCCACGTCAACAACGCCTACGCCGAATGGGGCGGCGAGGGCATGAACTGGATGAGCCTCGATGATTTCAAGACTTCGGGCAAGTTGCAGATATTGACCCCTGACGCCGCGGTCGCAAAATATAAGGGCCTGCAGGAGCGGATGCCGCTCGACCATGTATGCATGATGATGCCGGCCGGCCTTCCCGCCGAAAAATTCAAACCCTACGCGCAGCTGTTCGCGGACAAGGTGCTGCCGGCGTTCAAATGATGAAGCGCGGTCATACAGGAGTACAGGAATGAATCTGGGCAAGCTCGCAATCTGGACCAGTGTCAACGGACCCATCGGCTTTTTTGAAGACGAGAAATCCGGCGAACTGGGTCCCGCGACGGCTGAGCGCCTCGCCCGGTTCGCCCGCCGGGTTGAGGAGCTTGGCTATGATTCGATCTGGATGCCCGACGCCTTTGGCCGCGATCCGCTGATCGCGTCTGCCTGGCTGCTGGCCAACACCACCAGGCTCAAGGTGGCGACGGGTATCATCAGCATCTATTCGCGCGATCCGATCGCCATGCGCGCAGGCGCCGACGCGCTGAACGAGCAATGGGGCGGGCGCTTCATTCTGGGTTTGGGCGTTTCCCATCGCGAGACCGTCGAAGGCATGCGCGGGCATCAATATGAAAAGCCGATCCCCGCGATGCGCGCCTATCTGGAGGCGATCGCCAAAGCACCTTATTATGCGGTCCCGCCGGCTGAACCGACCACGATCGTTCTGGCCGGTCTGCGCGAAAAGATGATCGAGTTGAGCGGGAGTCATGCGCAGGGCGCGCACAGCTATCTTGTGACACCTGAACATACTGCGCAGGCCCGCGCGATCCTTGGTCCCGACAAGCTGCTCTGCGTCGAGCAACCGATGGTTCTCGAAACCGACCCTGTGAATGCGCGCGAGATCGCGCGCGGCGAGGTCGCATTTTATCTTACCCTGCCGAACTATCGCAATTCCTGGAAGGCGCTCGGCTTTACCGACGAGGATCTCGCCAACGGCGGTTCCGATCATTTCGTCGATTCTCTCGTCGGCTGGGGAGACGAGACTGCGCTGCACAAGCGCATCGACGAGCATCTGAGTGCCGGCGCGACGCAGGTCTGCATAAAGCCATTGGCGCCAGCTGGCGGCGGCGCGGATATGCGCATCATCGAACTGCTTGCACCTGCCGCCTGACCGGCGTCGAACAACCAGATAAGGAGTTTTGCCAGTGCGCGCAGTGACCGCTGATTTCGTCAACAAAGCCTGTTCCCCCCGTATTTCGGAAGTGGACCAGCCGACCATATCGGACGGCGAGCTTCTGGTGCGCATCTCCTATGGCGGGATGAACGCCGCGGACTGGCAATATTCGCAAGGGATGGTGCCGACCATGGCCGAGTGCGATCTCAACATCCTAGGCTTTGAGGGGGCGGGCGTGGTCGAGCGCGTCGCTCCGGGCGTCACCGACTTTCGGGCAGGGGACCGGGTGATGTTCGCGCGAAGCCGCGCGACCGGCGATACGGGGACGTTCGCGGAATATGTGGTCTTCCCCGCCAATCTGGCGCGCCGGGTGCCGGACTGGATGTCGATGGAGGAAGCAGGCGCCACGCCGATCTGCTTCCTGACGTCCTACATTTCGTTGTTCGCCGATGATCTGGGCCATGGCAAGCCGGGCCAGAAAATATTGATCCACGGTGGCTCTGGCGGCGTTGGCAGCTTTGCCATCCAGCTGGCCAAATATGGCGGCCTGTTCGTGGCGGCGACGGGCAGGGCGGTCAACAAGGACTATATGATCGAGATGGGCGCCGACCTCGCCATCGACTATACCGATACGGACAAGAGCATCGTGGCCCAGACGCGTGAGTGGGCCCCGGAGGGCGTCGACATCGTGTTCGATGCGGTGCGGCAGAATACGCTGCCCGATGCGCTGGCAGCGTTAAAGCCCGGCGGGACGCTGGTCAGCATATCGACAGGTCTGGACACGAGCAATCTGGACGAACAGATGCTTGCGTCGCAGGCACTCGGATTCAAGCACGTGCGCTGCTTCGCGCACTGGCCCGAACGGATCGACAAAGTGCCATTGGTCAATATTCTTGAGAACAAGGGTATTCGTATTCCCCCCGTCGAGGTGGTTGAGCTTGCCGATCTCCAGTCCGCGATAGATCGCCTGAAGGGCGGGCATAACCGGGGCAAACTCGTGTTGAAGATGGCAGGCTGACGACCTTCGGCAGCGCTGCGAGTTGACTTGGTCACTGGTCTATTTTGTCGCGGGTAAAAAATAATGGGTTCGGAAATTATGGATTTCGGTTTCAAAGGAACTGTGGCCCCTGGCTATGAGGGCGTCGGGGCAGCCTTCGCAAATAATCTGGCGTCGGGGCAGGATATCGGCGCGGCATTCGCGGTTTATCGCGATGGCGCAGCGGTGGTGGATGTGTGGGGCGGTACGCGCGTCGAAGATCGATCCGTCAGCATCACGGATCGCGCTGTTTTCGGGGTCAATTCCACGACCAAGGGTGTTGCGGCGATCTGCATCGCGATGCTGGTCGACCGGGGCCAACTCGATTATGAAACGCCCGTCTCGGCCTATTGGCCGGAATTCGCGGCAAACGGCAAGTCGGCGATCACGGTCGGCGAAATGATGTCTCACCAGGCCGGCCTGGTGGGAACACGCGAGCCGGTGACTCTGGACGATTATATCGCCCATGATGGCGTCGCCGCCATGCTCGCCGCGCAGGAGCCGTTTTTCAGCCCGGGACTATATGGCTATCATGCGCTGACCATAGGCACCCTGTCCGACGAGCTTATTCGCCGGATCGATGGCCGGACCCTCGCCTGCTTTTACGAGGAGGAAATCGCCTCGAAAATCGATCTCGACATTTTCATGGGGCTGCCGATCGAAGAAGATGACCGCTACGCCCCTATGTTCGGACCCGAGGAGGACACCGCCGCAGTCGAGTTCGAAGTGCCTAACCCCGAAGCCATGGCCGCCGCGCTGGCCAATCCGATGATCGTCTGGGACTTTCCCAACCAACGCTATTGGCGGGCGGCCGGGCATCCGGCGGCAGGCGCGACCGCGAACGCACGCGGCCTGGCAAAGCTATATGCCAATCTCGTGAGCGCAGACTTGCCGGACGAACCAAGGCTGGTGAGCGGGACGGTATTGGAGCAGGCGATCCGAGAGCGCATTGCCGGCGTCGACCAAGCCTTGGGCGGAAACGGTCGCTACGCAGCAGGTTTTCGGCTCAATAGCGGTGCGATGGGGCAGAACCCGGCGTCATTTGGCCATCCAGGCTTTGGCGGCAGCGTGGCGTTCGCGGATCCCGCTCGCAGGATCGGGGTGGCTTATGTGACCAACACGATGCGCAATCCAGATGCGCAGTGGATCGATCCGCGCGTCGCCGCTTTGCTCGATGCCCTCTATGCAGCCGAGGCCGCGCGCTGAAATCCATGCCGTGGTGCGTAGCTTTTGGTCCAGCCGACACTTTGTGGAAAGAAGCCGATGTCGATCACGCAAATGCATGTTTCCAGAGCAAAGGCCTTTCTGGAAGCGATGAGCAAAAGTGACGTAAGTTGCGTCAAAGCTTTGGCCTCGGACGATTTTGAATATTGGGTTGCGGGACACACGTCGCTTTCAGGGTCCCGCAATATGGCCGACCTCGCTGCGGCCATGCCAGACTTTGCTCAGCTGTTCCCGCATGGGCTTAGCATGAGCGTGACGGGCACAACTGCCGAGCTCCAGCGGGTCGCCGTGGAAGCGGAAAGCTGCGGTGCCACGATCGAGGGTAGGGTTTACAAGAATTGCTATCATTTCTTGTTCGAGTTCAACCATGTCGGCAAGATCACGAAGCTGCGTGAATATATGGATACAGCCCATGTCGCAGATATTTTTGGTAACTGAAGTACCGAAATTGTTTTTCAAAGAATGATGCGTGTTTTGAGAGATGTTTTGGCGTATTGCCGCGCGGATGATGAATAACCTCCACACTGATATCCGATTTGAACTGTGGTTGATCGGTGATTTTTTGTTTTGATCAATGCGGATGCATCGAGCCGGACCGCGATCGAGATGGTGAAGGATGCGCTCATGCACCGAACCCCCTCGCTATCGTTCAAAGCGTATCGACTTTGATGATTTGACCGCCTCGCAACCAGCCCCCCTCGACCAAACGGCAATCTTCACGGCACCAAAAAAAGGACGTTCGTTCTATTGACATCATGCTTAGTCAAGTGGATGGTAGAGCGTAATGGAGCCATCGTTGAATTGGCCCAGCGAACCGGGGAGTGAGCATGGCTGATAGAAGAAGTATGAAAATCTCCTCGCTCATGGCGATGCGTATTCGTTTCACTGAATAATGGCCCATTTGCATGAAACTCAGGCCCGCGATGGCGGAGGGTGAGGCATGACTGTCTAAATAGGAAAGTCTGAATGGGAACGCTTGGGCGCTTGTTGGCTATTGAGGGCGTGAGGCAATGCAAGGCCAAATACGCCTATTGCGTCGACACCAAGGATTGGGATGGCTTTGGCTTGCTGTTCACCGATGACGCGGTGTTCGACGAAACCAACGCTATGACCGCACGTCACCCCAAGACTGGCGAGTGGGTTCGTACAGGTAGCGAATTTAGTCTGGAACTTCTCCAGGCAGTCGAAAATGGGGTTTCCTGGCCTGTAATAGGAGCGAAGAATATCGTTGAAGTTGTTCGTGCGATGGCGGAGCATAATCTACTCGTGCATAAAATCTTCAACCCGACCATTGAAATTCTGAACGAGTATTCCGCAAAGGCCATATGGCCTTTTGAAGATGAAGTTTACTTCTCGGAGGGGCAGCCGATGAGATATATGAATGGCATGGGCCATTACCATGAAACCTATGAGAAAGTTGGTGATAACTGGCTTATCAAATCAATGAAATTGACTCGAACACTGGTGCGCGCGCGTTAAAATCAGAATGGCGTGCGCTTTTTTCCCCGAGGGGCGGGGATTTTCTCTTTGTCAGCCGCAGGCCGACATTATGTATGAGTCAGACTTCATAAATCTGAAAAGACAAATCGAAGTAAAGGGAGAGTTTTATGAAAAAATTGGGACCGGTAGCCGTTGCGCTTAGCGGCCTGCTCGCTTCGACGAGCTACGCGCAAGCCCCCGCTGCCAACGCTCCGGCGGAAGCTACCAACGGTGGCGCTGCCGATATCGTCGTCACCGCTCAGCGCAGATCGGAAAGATTGCAGGACACCCCGATTGCGGTGACCGCAGTCACGGCCGACACCGTCCAGAAGCTTGGCCTGGCAAAAATTTCCGATGTCGCGACAGTGACGCCAGGCGCCAATTTCACCGTCAGCGCCGGTTTCTTCTCGCCCAATATTCGCGGACTTGGCGTGGCGTTCACGGCAGCGGGCCTCGAAAGCCCGGTCGCGATCTATGAAGATGGCGCATATCTGACGAACACCGTCGGCGCGAACGAACTGCTCGATAATTTCGACATCGCCAGCATCCAGGTGCTGCGGGGGCCGCAGGGCACGCTATATGGCCGCAATTCGTCGGCCGGTGTCATCATCATCAACAGCGCCGATCCTACCGACAAGTTCGAGGGACGGGTGCGCGGCGAGATCGGCAACATCGATCATCAGCAGCTGGACGCCGTGATCAACCTGCCGCTGGGCCAGGATCTCGCGCTGCGCGCCAGCGGCGGCTACAAGCATAATGGCGGTTTCATCCATAACGTGACGACCAACAGCGACAATGGTTGGGAGAAGAACTATCATATAAGGGCTAAGATGCGCTGGAATCCCGGCACTACCGATATCGTGCTTGGCGGCGAATATTATGACCTCCGCAGCACCGTGACGCGGACGGGCACTTTGGGGCTCAAGGACGCGACTTGCCTGGGCTGCCTTATCGCGCCGCCCGGCACTATCCGTACCGATCTTGGTTTCTACGATCAACAAAATCAATCCTTTGCCCCGCGGGCTCATACCAAATTCTACGGCGCAAACCTCAAGATGAATTTTGATTTCGGCAATTTCGACCTGACGAGCACGACGACTTACCGCCATCAATCGACGCGCCACAACGGCGGCGACACGGATATGGTGCCCGCGCTGCTGTTCGAATATGTCGGCGCGGATGTCGGCGGCAGGACAATCTCGCAGGATCTTCAGGTCGCCTCAAAGCTGGAGGGCCGGTTCCAATATCTTTTTGGGATCAGCTATCTGAACGACAAGCGTCATTTCCGTGCGGCTTTTATAACCCCTGCATCCCTCCCCGCCTTGTCGGACAGCACCACCGACGGTTTCCTGAACGTTGGGACCACACATTCTTACGCCGCCTTCCTGGAAGGCTATTATAAGCTGACCGACGAAATCAAGGTGACGGTTGGCGGCCGCTATACCTATGACGAGCGCGGCATGAAGGGGACGGCCTATGGCTTCCCATGGGGTGTGGACCTGCGTACTGCGCAGCGTGCATTCACGCCGCGTTTCGTGCTGGCCTGGGATAATGGGCCGACCAACATTTATTATAGCTTCACGCGGGGCTTCAAGGCGGGCGGCTTCAACGATTCGCAGCTTACACCGACCGCCCCTGTCCAGCCGGAAAAGATCACCAGTCACGAGATCGGTATCAAGCAATCGATGCTGGACAACCGGGTCCACCTGAATGCGGCGGCGTTTTACTTCAAGAATAAGGGGCTGCAAGCGCAGACGCTCCGTGACGTCACGCAGGGCGGTGCGGTCACCCAGAGTGCGAATCTGGAAAATTACGGTATCGAGATTGAGACACAGATTGTTCCGACAGATGGTCTGACCCTCGGCATTACCGGCTCCTGGCAGCATCCGCGGTACAAGCCGTTCGACGGCGTTATTGGGCTGGCATGCGTCAGTGGGTTTGGAATGGTTAACTGTGATCCCAATCGCACTAATCCCGATGGCTCGCCCAACCCCAATTACGACCCGATAACAAATCTTACGGGCACGGCGCCGCCGCAGGCTCCGACATGGTCGGGATCGTTCAGCGCCAATTATGAATTCGCTGTCGGCGCATGGTCGGCGTCGCTTTCGGGTCTGGCTACGTACCGCTCGTCGATCAATTACCAGCCCGGCGCTGGCGGTGATTTGGGGTATGATCGGGACGGCAAGCTGTTCCTGGCGAATGCCTCGGGCTATGTCAGCCCTCCGGGTATGGACCTACGCATCGGCTTCTATGTGAACAATCTGTTCAACAAGGAATATGTCACACGCAGGCAGACGCTCGTGCCTTTTGGCACCAGCTATAATGCCGGTCTGCCGCGGACCTATGGTCTGCGCCTGGAATATACGTTCTGATACCCGAAGACGTGTCCGCCGTCGGCACCAATGGCACAGATTTGAGGTTGTGATTTAAAGAGGGTTGGGGCTTCGTCGTGGTGACGAAGGAACGGAGATGAAGTCCCAATCCTCCTTGAAAAAATCGCCGACCAGGTCCCCTGCTGAGCGGGTTGTGAAGGATATTCGGCGGCAGACGCGGCGCCCCTTCTCGGCCGAGAACAAGACCGGATCCTGCTCGATGGATAGTGCGGCGAGGACAGCATTGCCGAGCTGTGCCGCAAGGAAGGCATCGCCCAGAGCCTGTGCTAAACTTGGTCGAAGGAGTTCAGGAAGCGGGCAACGCGGCCCATCCGTTACGATAGTCTCGGCAAGACCATGCCGCTTCAACGCCTTCTTCAGGAATTTCGAAGCCGGAGATTTATCACGCTTTTTGGTGACGGAACGATTCCAGGATCTCGCCCTCATGATCCACCGCCCGCCACAGATAATGCCGCCCACCGTTGGGCTTTACGAAAACCTCATCGAGATACCACTTATACCAACCTGCATTGATCACGACCCACGCGCCCATTTGCGGCGTCCTATGGTCATGATGCGCCACGGCTGATC
>NZ_JBANRK010000033.1:0-17411 GCF_037860795.1 Sphingobium mellinum
TCGCGAAATCCGGCGGTGCCTCAAGCGGTACATCGCTCGCGAAATCTACCAACACCTCTGTGCTGAAAAGCCGCTCCACGGCCTTTGTGGTGCACCGGAAGCCGGACCTCACCGTGAGCGTCGTTGTGAGCCAGGGGGTCGTCGAAGTAGGTCGAGAGAGTGCCCCCGCCGCTGTCCGGGTTTCCAGCAACATGCGTGCGGATGCCCCGTTTGGAACCGACTGCGACATCACGACGTCAACGATGGACGAAGGAACCGTGAAGAGCGCGCTTTCATGGCGGGAGGGCCGCATTGCATTCAATGGCACCAGCTTGAACGAAGCCGCTGCAGAATTCGCGCGCTATAGCGATAAGGAGATTGTTTTTAGCGAGCCGTCATTGGCTTCGCCGAAGCAGTCGCAACAAGCTACAACCTCAAAGTTGTCAAGCAGGGCCAAATGATCATCGTGACCTCTGCGTAGGTCAGATTGACACTCGCAACCCGTCACAGGGCAGGGAGCAATGCTGCATCCAGGGCCGTTACGGGAGTGACGTTGCCGCGCGGGGCATGCACGCGCCGCCCGGACGAGCATAGGGGTCTACTATTGCCGATCAATTGCTTATAGTGCTCCGCTACACTCGGAGCGTCCGCCCGCTGCTTCGCGCGCACCGCATCCGATGGAAGGCTTTCCGGTGTTTGGGTAATCAGCGCCCCTCCTCATCAATCGCGCCACTGGCGGGGCTGCAAGCGAACCGTGACGGGCGTACCCAATTTTGCTGCACTTTCGCCGAGCGCGAAGCTGTAATTGCCGCCCTCGATCACCCAGCCGCTGTCTTTCCAGTCGGCCAGCAAGCGGTTGTCGACATCGAGCGTCAACTTACGGGTCTCGCCCGGTTGCAGCACTACTTTCTGAAAGCCGACCAGTCGCTCAAGCTTTTCGCCGTTGCGATCAACCAGATAAAGCTGCGGCACATCCGCACCGGCGCGGTCGCCCATATTGCGGACCGTGAAGCGCAGGCGGACCGACTTGCCTCCGCTGGCGGACAGCGGCCCGTGGGAAAAGCGAGTGTAGCTCAGGCCATGGCCAAAGGCGAAGAGCGGCGTTTTCCCCGACCTGGCGAAGCCGCGATAGCCGACATCGGCGCCTTCGTCATAAGCAACCTTGACCGGCGTTCGGTCAGGCAGGCCAAGCCCCGGCAGCGCGACGCGGGGATATTGCTCGATCGATGCCGGATAGGTGACCGGCAGGCGGCCCGACGGATTGACCTTGCCGGTCAGGATGTCAGCGATCGCCTTCCCGCCTTCCTGACCCGGATACCAGGCCTGAACGACCGCTTTGGCCTTTTCGAGCCAGGGCATCGTCACCGCATTGCCCGTTTCCAGCACGACCACCAGATTGGGATTGGCGGCGGCCAGAGCCGAAATCAACTCATCCTGACCCTGCGGAAGCGCGAGCGAGCCGGAATCCATGCCCTCCCCTTCCCACTTGGTCGCAAAGGCGATGACCATGTCTGCCCTGGCGGCATAGGCGGCGGCGGCTTCGGGCGAATAGCCGTTCTGGAAGCTGATAGTGGCGGCGGGCAGCGCCTTGCGTAGTGCCGCAAGCGGAGAACCGGCCATATAAAGCTGTCGGCTGAACAGGGCCGTTGGTCCGTCGCTGCCCGGCTCTATGATGCGCGGCGCGCCATCTGACGGGGTGACCTGACTGGAACCCCCGCCCGACAGCACGCCGAAATCAGCATTCCCGCCAACCACCAATATGGTACGAGCCGTCGCGGCGAGCGGCAATATGCCGTCATTTTTGAGCAGGACGATGCCACCCCGCGCCGCATCCAGCGCGATCTGGGCATGCGCCTTATAGTCGATCGGCTGGGATTCATAAGTGCCGGTGATGCCGACCGCGAACAGGCTTCGCAGGATGCGGCGCACGGCATCGGAAACGCGATCCTTGGGGACATCGCCGCTGGCGACCAGATCGGCAAGCGGCTGGCCGAACCAGTGCTGCTTGTCGAGTTGATAGCCCATCTGCTGATCGAGGCCCGACTTGATATAGGACACGTCGTCGACCGCGCCCCAGTCCGACATGACCCAGCCCTTATAGCGCCAGTCGCCCTTGAGCACGCGGTTCAGCAGATGATCGTTGCCGCACGCCTTGTACCCATTGACCAGATTATAGGCGCACATGACCGCGCCCGGCTGGCCGATCTCGATGCCGATCTTGAATCCCAGCAGATCGCTTTCGCGCAGCGCGTTTTCCGCGATCACCGAATCCGCCGTGTGACGCAGCGTTTCCTGTCCGTTTAGCGCGAAATGCTTGATGGTCGAAACCACCCCTTGCGACTGGGTGCCGCAAATGGCGTGACCGGCGAGTGTGCCGGCGAGCAAAGGGTCCTCGCCAAGATATTCGAAATTGCGACCGTTACGCGGATCGCGCGCGAGGTTCATGCCTCCGCCAAGGAGGATGTTGAAGCCTTTGGCCCGCGCTTCGGCGCCGACGGTCGCGCCGATCCGTTCGGCCAGCGCAGGATCGAACGAGGAAGCCAGCGACAGGCCTGACGGCATCGCCGTTGCGACATCGCCTTTCCGCAACTGGCCAGGGTTGGCGACCCCGAGGCTCGCGTCGGTCGAAAGCTGCGGCGGAATGCCAAGGCGCGCGACGCCGGGAACATAGCCTGCCGTGGGAAGCACGCCGTCCGGAACCGTCACCTCGAAGCCCGGAAACGAAATCGGCATGATACCCGACAGCAGGCCGATCCGTTCGGCATCTGTCATCTGCGCTTCCAGCCGCGCGGCCTTTGCGTCCGGATCGCCCTTAGGGCTTTGCGCCATCAGCGGCTGCGACGCGAGGAGGCACGACAGGGTGAGCAAAACGCGCATGAAGTGTCCTTTGTCAGGCCGGATTGCGCGCCGACCAGCCATAAATGGCGATCAGCAGGTAGCAGCTCGCGGGAATGGCGAGCGCCATCGCGAGCGAGGTGGCGTCGGCGATCGCGCCGGTCAGCAGGGGGATGATCGCTCCGCCGACGATGGCCATGCACAAAAGGCCTGATCCCTGCGGCGTCCGCTCGCCCAGACCTTCGATGCCCAGGCTGAAGATCGTCGGAAACATGATGGCGTTCATCAGGCCGACGGCCAGGATCGCGTAGCCCGCTACAGCGCCCGTGCTCAACGCCGACAGGGCGATCAAAAGCACCGCGCCGATACAGACCGTCGCCAGCACAAGACCGGGCCTGAAGCGTCGCAACATCATGGCGCCGATGAAGCGCCCCGCCATCGCACCGCCCCAATAGAGCGCGATCATCGTTCCGGCCACCTGTTCGCCCAGCCCCATGACCCGGTCCTGCGCAAGGTAACTGACGAGCATCGATCCGATCGCCACTTCCGCGCCGACATAGAGAAAAAGAGCCACTACGCCTCCCGCCAGCCGCCCGCGCCGCAGCAAGGCGAACGATCCGGCCAGGCTTGCCGAAGCACCTTGTCCGCCCGTGATCGCGGAGCGGCGTATGAAGAAGAACAGCGCCACTAACAAAAGTATCATCGCGATCGCGATATAGGCATGGCCGATGACGGCTGCCTCTTTCGCCAGGAAAAGGGTGCGCTCTGCCGGCGCAAGCCCGGCCGGATCCACCTTGCTCATCGAACCGAGGATGACGAGGGCACCGACCGGCGGAAACAGGGTCGTGCCGAGCGAATTGAACGCCTGCGCCAGCGTCAGGCGGCTGTGCGATGTCGCCGGATCGCCCAGATTGGCGATCAGCGGATTGGCGCCGACCTGCAGGATCGTGATCCCGGCGGCCAGTACGAACAGCGCCGCCAGAAAAGCGGGGTAGATGCCCGATGACGACGCGGGGACGAACATCAGACAACCCACGGCCATGGTTACAAGGCCAACGACGATGCCCTTGAGATAGCCGATCCGCGCGATCAGCGCGCCGGCGGGAATCGACACGATGAAATAGGCCATGAAGAAGGCGAACTGGGTCAGCATCGCCTCTGCGTACGATAGCGAGAACAGGCCCTTGAGCTTGGGGATCAGAATGTCGTTGAGACTGGTCAGCCCACCCCAAAGGAAGAAGAGAGCGACGACGGCCGCAACCAGGGTGCGCGTCGCGGGCACCTGTTCAGAGCCAGCCCGAGCATGGTCGGAAATCAAGGCAGTCATTGCTTTCTTTCTCTTGCTCGGTGGCAATGGAGGGCTATGTCCCCATGACAGGTGCGGCCTAGTATCACGCCTTATATGACGCTTCACCTGGCAATGCGCGTAGTTCCGACCGTCCGGATATTTTAGCAGTTCGCGAATGCCGCTGAATGGGTATGGCCATCAGCCCAAGGCTCGGCATCGATATATCCTCTCCAATGGCAACCCTAGAGCAATGGCTTTGCGTGCGGACCGCTTTGACCTGCCAGATTGCGGACTTCAATTCGCTATTTACGTATAATGAATCAATTCGTAAATAGGCAATGGCTCGGTGTGTGACTTTCCTTTGTCGAGAGGTCGTGGCCACCGTCAGGACGCCAGAAGGCGGGCGGAGCTTTTGGGAGAGAAACTATGCGATCTGTTATGTGCGGGATGTTGCTTGGCTTTGCGGTCTACGCGGCCCCGGCGACAGCTTGTCCACCCAACCCCGATCTTCGTTTCCGCGTGCCCGAGAGCGTGTCGCGGCCGGCGGCTGAAAAACTGTGCGCTTTTTACGCCGCCGCCCAGGCGCGGCCGCCCATGCCGCCGCTCAAGACGCTCGCAGACTTCGACCGGATGAATGCGGCAATCGAAGCCCAGGCCGTGCCCGCAAGCCAGCAGTTCGCTGATGCGATGCACGTGCGGTCGGTCAGGGAGACGATCGGCGGCGTCAGCATACTCCGGCTCATCCCGCCCAATGCCCGGCCCGGACGACCGCCGCTCGTTTATATTCACGGCGGCGGCTACATCATCCTCTCGGCCCTGTCGACGCAGGTGCTGCCCTCGCTGCTCGGCAAGGCAATGGCGCGCGAGGTGATTTCGATCGACTACACGCTGGCGCCGCGCGGAAATGTGAACACGATCTCGGACCAGGTGATCGCCGTGTGGCGGGCCCTCATTGCTGCCGGAAATGATCCGCGTGCGATGGGGATGTTTGGGGACTCGGCGGGCGGGAATATGGCTGCCGCTTTCACTCTGAAGATGCGGGACCAGGGCGTTCCGTTGCCCGGCGCGCTCTATCTGCTTTCGCCGGGAGCCGATCTGACAATGATCGGCGATACCGTTGCAACGCTCGGGCCCTATGACCCGATACTCCGGCCGCAGGACTTCACCACCTATCTGAAAGCCTATGCCGCCGAGACGAATGTCAGGCACCCCTATATTTCCCCCCTGTTCGGCGATTACACCAAGGCATTTCCGCCAACGCTCATCCAGGCCGGCACGCGTGAATTGCTGCTCAGCGAAGCGGTCAGGGAATATCAGGCGATCCGTGGCGGCGGTCATGAAGCGGTGCTCGACCTGTATGAAGGCATGCCTCATGTTTTCCCGGCGGTGATTCCGAACACGCCGGAAGCCGATATGGCGATTTCGACGGCGGCCGCCTTTTTCGAGCAGCATTTGCGCAAGTAGATCAGCGCCACCCCTGTCCTCTCGAATCGGGACCGATTGAGAGGCGCATCCGCCTCACCAGGAGTTGGGGCGGGGTCACCGCGCGCAACCCGCTGGTAAAAGAGCATCGTCACGCAGCGCCAAGCATGAAGGGCGAGGCGCGCATCGCTGCGCCGGCGCTCAGGTTGAGTGCGGCATGAGAGTGGGATCCGTCTCTCAACTGGCATTTCCCAAATACGAATTGATTAGCTATTGACGAATATCTATAATGTGGCCAAAGGGGTCGCATCAAGCTGGCGCAAACCGGCGGAATATGGGGAGGGATAGATATGATCAGAACAAACTGGCTGGTGTCAGCCGCGCTAATCGCCATGGCAGCGCCAGGGGTTGCCTTCGCTTCGCCCGCAGGTGATGACCAATCCGCGCAGGCCGACGGCGCAAGTCCTGGTGCGACGGACGAAATCGTGGTGACTGCGGAAAAGCGATCCACCACGGTGATGCGCACGAACATCGCCGTTGCCGCGCTGTCGGGCGACGATCTCAAGCAGCACGAAATTCGCGATGTGAAGGCGCTACAAAATTTCGTGCCCGGCCTGTCGGTTTCCGACACCGGCCTTGTCAGTCAGCTCAATATCAGAGGCATTGGTCTCGGGATCACCGACCCGGGCGTATACTCCGGCGTCGCCATTTATCGCGACAATCTGTTCCAGGGACCGATTGTCGCCAATGAACCCTTTTACGATATTGGCAGCGTTCAGGTGCTTCGCGGTCCCCAGGGGACCTTCGTCGGAAACAATTCGACGGGCGGCGCCCTGTTCGTCAAGACAGCCGATCCGAAGCTGGGAGACGCGAGCGGCTATGCAAGTCTGACGGGTGGAAACTATAACCGCATCGCATTCGAAGGCGCCGTCAATATTCCTGTCAGCGACACCCTCGCCGTTCGCATCGCGACTTACGATGAGCATCGCGCCAGCTTTTTCAAGAATGGCAATCCTCCCGGCAGTCCTTCGCGAAACTATTCGACGCCAGGAGAGCTTAACATTATCGCTGGACGTATCAGCGTTTTGTGGAAACCTTCAGACGACTTCCAGAGCCTCAGCAAGGTCGAATATTATCATAATGACACCGGTGGCTTTACCGGCAAGCCGATCCCCGGAACCTTCTTCTCCACCTTGGTCTCGCCCGATCCCTACACCATCAATTTCGGAAACGTTCCGCGTTACGATGAGTCGACCTTCCGCGTGGACAACGAGTCAAGCCTGACGCTACGCAACGGTATCACGCTGCGCAATATGATCGGTCTGACGGTAGCCAAGTTCCACCAGGGATCCGATGTCATTGGGGCTTCGTTCCCTAGCGTCACCATAAATGTCTCGGCGGTGGAGCCGATCTTCTCGGAAGAATTCACGATCATTTCGCCCGCGGACAGGCCGCTCAAGTGGACCGTTGGCGGATATTATCTTCGTGATCATAACCGGGTTCCAGTCTACGCCCAGAACTTCTTCGGAAACACGCTGACCACCGGCACGGATCGCGCTACAAAGAAATCGCAGGCCGTTTATGGCGGCGTGAAGTATAAGCTCACCGATGCTCTCGAAGTCGAAGGCAGCGCCCGTTATACCTGGTCCCAGGTCGACAAAGATGCCCGCAACGGAAACGGCACCTATGATTTGACGACAAATAACCTGCTGTTTTTCTCTCCGTCGACGGGCAACCAGTCCGATAGCGGTCTGACCTGGAAGGCGGGTATCAACTATACCGCCGATGCCCACAACTTTCTCTATGCTTTCGCAGCCAAGGGCCGCAAGGGCGGCGGCGTACAAAGCCCCGTTTCGAACTTCGCCCCGGAGTCCGTGATGGACTATGAAGCCGGTTGGAAGGGCACGATGTGGGGCGGAGCGCTGCGCGCGCAAATCGGCGGATTTTATTCGAAATATACGAACATGCAGATTCAGGGGATCGTGCCCGCAAACGGATTTCCAGCTATCTTCAACGCGGGATCGGCAGAAACCTATGGTCCGGAAGCGGAACTGGCCGTGCACCTCGGCAATTTCGACATGACGGTCGCCGGTTCCTATTTGAAGTCAAAGATTACCGTCAACGATATCGTCAACAGGCCATCGCTGCCCGATGGTGGTCAGGGAACATTAGGTCCGCAGTGCGCGGCGGGGCAAACTGCGAATTGCTTCAACTATGGTCCCTTTACAGGCACGGCCACTGGGCCTCTTCCCTTTGCCCCCAAGTTCAACATCGCCGTGGGACTCTCTTACAAAATAGAATTGGGTGGAGATAAGAACCTTGTCCCACATGTTGAATATACGCACACCGATAGCCAAAGGACGTCCTTTTTCAAGGATTCCACTTCGATCCTCCCGGGTCGGGACCTTTTCAACGCCAAGCTAACCTACAGCACCGATCGGTTCGACTTTGAGGCATTCGTCACAAATCTGACCAAGGAAGTCTATCCCGGCGGCGCGAACGGGGGGCTCTGGTTCTATGGCGCGCCGCGGCAGTTCGGCGGGCGGGCGTCGGTCCGTTTCTGAACATTCAGAGGCGGCCCGCCGGCATGAAAGATCGCCGGGCCGCCTTATGACCGGAAGATGCATTTGAAACGACAATCTATATGCTCGGTCGCACGAGCGGGCATAATCTGGAGCTACTATCTTGGCAAAGCCTTTCGCATCGTCGGCCGATACGGCGCCCACCACCGAAAAGCTGGAGATTCTCGCCGATGGCGTGTACGCGCTGACGGCGGAAGGTGATCCCAATGTCGGGGCGATCGAGGGCGAGGACTTTCTCGTCTGCTTCGAGGCACGCGCGACGCCGGCGGCTGCACGCGACTGGCTTGCCAAGCTGCGCGCGCACACCGACAAGCCGGTCAAATATCTCGTCCTCACGCATTATCACGCGGTCCGCGTGCTGGGGGCGAGCGCGTTCGATGCGGAGCATATCCTCGCGAGCGAAGTCACGCGCCGATTGATCGAGGAGCGCGGCCAAGAGGATTGGGACAGTGAATATGGCCGGATGCCGCGCCTGTTCAAGCAGCCTGAGGAAATTCCGGGGCTGACCTGGCCGACCGAGACGTTCGACACAGACTATCGCATCGAACTGGGCGGCGAGCGCGGCGCGATCGACCTCAAATATTGCGGGCGCGGCCACACCGCCGGGGATATCGTCGCCTGGCACGACAAATCGAAAACGCTCTTTGCTGGCGATCTCGTGGAGAGCGAAGCCGCGCTCTATACTGGCGATGCTTTCCACTTCGACTGGTCGACCAGGACGCTCGATGCTGTCAAATCCTTTCGCGCCGAAAATCTGGTCGGCGGGCGCGGGACTATCGCCCGTAGCGTCGAAGCGAGCGACGCCGCCATCGAACAGACCCGCGAATTTCTGAGCGTGATGATCCAACATGTGGGCCATGCCCATAAGACCGGGGCCGATCTCAAATCCGCTTTCGAAGCGACCCATGCCGCGCTCGCCCCCAAATTCGGCCACTGGCCCATTTTCGAACATTGCCTTCCGTTCGACGTCCAGCGCCTGTGGGATGAGTTTGACGGGATCGACTGGCCGCGCATCTGGACCATGGAACGCGACAGGGACGTGTGGGCCAAGTTGCAGGGATAGACATATGCCCGGTGCACTGAGCAGGGACGGCATTCCCATCTGGCGCGACATCGGTGCAACGCCGCTGGATGATGCGCCGGGCGATTTTGACGTCGTCATCGTCGGCGGCGGTCCGGTCGGGCTTACGCTTGCGCTTGATCTCGGCAAAAAGGGCCGGCGGGTGCTGCTGCTCAACAAGCGGGACTTCGTCGCCGCCGGTTCGAAGGCGATCTGCTTTTCGAAGCGCACGCTCGATATCTGGAACCGCCTCGGTGTGGCCAACGCGATGGTCGCGAAGGGTGTCGCCTGGAATGTCGGCAAGGTGTTCTGGGGCGACAGCGCGGAGCCGGTGTTCACCTTCGACATGCTGCCGCTCAAGCATCAGGAAATGCCCGGCTTCATCAACCTGCAGCAATATCGGTGCGAAGACATACTGATCGATGCGGTATCGCAGGTTCCCGGCGTCACGATCCGCTGGGGTCACGAAGTCACTGGGTTGAGGCAGGTCGATGGCGGCGTGTCGCTGGACGTCGTTGCACCCGATGGACATTATGCTGTCGATGCGCCCTGGGTCGTGGCCTGTGACGGTCATAATTCTCCCGTTCGCGCGATGCTGGGCCTGGATTTCGACGGCCGGGTGTTCGAGGATAATTTCCTGATCGCCGACATCAGGCTGAAACAGGAGCGCCCCGCCGAACGCTGGTTCTGGTTCGATCCGCCCTTCAATCCGGGCCGCTCCGCGCTTCTGCACAAGCAGCCCGACGACATCTGGCGGCTCGACTTTCAGTTGGGCTGGAACATCGATCGGGAAGCCTGCATGCGTCCTGAATATGTCGAACCGCTGGTTCGCGGCATGCTGGGCAACGACATCGAGTTCGACCAGGAATGGTACAGCGTATACACCTTCCAGTGCCGGCGCATGGCGCGCTTCGTCCATGACCGCGTGATTTTTGCCGGCGACGCCGCGCATCTGGTTTCACCCTTCGGCGCGCGCGGCTGCAATGGCGGCGTCGCGGATGCCGACAATCTGGCTTGGAAGCTGGATCGGGTCATTGCGGGCGAGGCCGGGCATGACCTGCTGGAAGCCTATAATCACGAAGCCATCGTCACGGCCGATGAGAATATTCTCAATTCCTCGCGCTCCACCGATTTTCTGACGCCCAAGTCGCCTGTCAGTCACGCCTTCCGCGACGCTGTTCTGCAACTGGCCAGGGATCATGCGTGGGCGCGGCCATTCGTGAACTCGGGTCGCTTGTCGACCGCTGTCGCCTATCCGGATTCACCCCTGAGCCAGGCGGACCAGCCAGACGATCGCTGGCACGGCATAGCGCCCGGCCAAGTCGCCGTGGATGCACCGATCGATGGCGGCTGGCTGATGCAGTTGCTGGGTGGCGATTTCGTCCTCCTCGCGGCCGACAAAAGCGTGCCTCCCTTGCCGGGCGTGCGTATGATAGTGGTCGATGAACTGGGTGATCGGCACGGCATGATCGCGTCGCGCTACGATCTCACGTCAGGATCGGCCTATCTCGTGCGCCCGGATCAATATGTCGCCGCGCGCTGGCGTCATCCGACGGTCGAAAAGATGCGATCGGCCTATGAACGTGCCGCCATGCTCAAGGGTGAACCGCAATGACCCGAGCGCCGTCGCATATCGAAACGACCGATGATTTCTACGCAGCCCTTATCGCGTTGCATGATGGCCTTGATGCGCAGGAGAGCGCCATGCTCAATGCGAAGCTGATCCTGATCCTGGCCAACCATATCGGCGACAAGGCGGTGCTGGCCGAGGCGCTCCGCCAGGCCAGGCGTCCCTGATGAAAATTCGCGATCCCCGATGGACCCTGGCGCTGCTGTGCGTCGTCTATACGTTCAACTTCATGGATCGTCAGGTCGTGTCGGTGCTCGCCGAGCCGATCAGGCGGGATCTTGGTCTGAGCGATACGCAACTGGGCATGCTCACGGGCTTCGCATTCGCCATATTCTATACGGGCTTTGGTTTGCCGGTGGCCGCGCTCGCGGACCGGATTTCGCGGGTGAAGGTACTCGCCGCTGCCTGTTCGCTCTGGAGCATCTGCTGCGCCGCCTGCGGACTGGCGACCAATTTCGCTCAACTTGCCGCCGCCCGGATCGGGGTGGGTCTGGGCGAGGCCGGCGGGGTCGCACCTTCCTATTCGATCATCTCCGATCTCTTCCCCCCCTCGCAGCGCGCCCGCGCGCTGGCGGCATTTTCGCTGGGCGTGCCGTTCGGTCTGGCGCTGGGTTCGGCGCTGGCGGGATGGTCGGCGGCGCAATGGGGCTGGCGAACGAGCCTGTTCATCGTCGGCCTTCCGGGGCTGGTGCTGGCCCTGTTGCTGATCTGCCTGGTTCCAGAGCCGCGGCGCGGCGGCATGGACGGCGGCGTGGTCCAGCCCAAGGCGTCGCTTCGTGACACCGCGAAGATTTTCTTCCGCACGCCGACGATCATCTCCACAGCGCTTGCATGCGCAATCGGGGGCATCCCCAATTACGCGCTGATGGCCTGGATGCCGGCTTACATGATCCGGGTTCTCGGCATGACATTGACGCAGGTGAGCATCTATCTGAGCTTCACCATCGCCATTGCCATGGGAGCAGGCACATGGCTCAGCGGCTTTTTTGCCGACCGATTTGGCGCAGGCGACAGGCGCGCCTATGCCTGGGTCAGCGGCGCGGCGATGATTGGCGCGGTGCCGTTCCTGATCATGGGGCTCTGCGTCCAGCGCTGGCAGATTGCCTTGCCCCTGATGGGATTGAGCCTTGGCTGCGCCGGCGCCTATCTGACGCCGGCGGTCAGCTTCATACAAAATTCGGTCAACGCATCCCAGCGGAGCACCGCCGCCGCGCTCCAGCTCTTGTTGGTCAACCTGATCGGGATGGGCATCGGCCCGCTTTATGTCGGGATGATCAGCGACTGGCTGCAAGGACGCTACGGGACGGAATCGTTGCGGATCGCGCTCGCCGCTCTCGTTCCGTTTCTCGTCGCCGCGGCGATCGCGAACCTGATGACCGCGCGCCTGGTATCTCGCACAAGAGAGCAGGCGCATGTCTTGCAGTGAATTGTCTACAGGCCTTAGCTTCGTGCCAGCAACAACGGCGGTTATTGCAAAACGGGCTTGACGCTGCGATGGCGGCAGCGAGGCGGCGACGTTATGATGACGCGGGGTCATCCTGACTGGCGCGGCAAATGGAGATGAACGCAGTGGCTGCCGAGGCGCGCGGGGTTCAGTCGATAGAAGTGGGCGCCCGGATATTGGAGGCGATTGCGGCTGCGGGGGATCAGGTGATGCTGCGCGACATCGCCCTGGAAGCCGGGATCGCGCCAGCCCAGGCGCATCCTTATCTTGTGAGTTACCGTCGCTCCAACCTCGTCGAGCAGGACAGGGAGTCCGGCCGCTACCGCCTCGGGCCATTGGCATTGCAACTGGGATTGGCCCGGCTTCGCAGCTTCGACCCGCTCAAGGCCGCGGGCGAGGCAGCGGCGCGGTTCGCGGCCGACACGGCGATGTCGGTCACTATCACCGTCTGGGGCGCCTATGGGCCAACCGTCGTCCAGATTTACGAAGGGTCGGATCAAATCCACACCGCGCTTCGGCCGGGGACCGTCTTTTCGCTGACGGGTTCGGCGACGGGCCGGATTTTCTGCGCCAATCTGGGGGCTGAACTCGTCGTCGAAGCGATCAAGCTGCAAAAAGCCGAGAAATCGCCATCGCGCATTGTCGGCTCCGTCTCCGATTTCAGATCGATCAGGGCGGAACTGGCGCATATTCGTGAAGCGGGCTATGCGACGACGACATCCGATCCCATCCCCGGGATCAGTGCCATGAGCGCGCCGATATTCGAGACGGGGGGCGAACTGACGGGCGCCATAACCGTCATCGGGCCAGTGCCTTCCTTCGATCTGGCCCCTTCCGCCGAGCGAGTTCGAGAGGTCATTGACCTAGCGCGTGCGATTTCCGCCAGAGCGGGATACCAGCGTCCTGGCCGTTCTGCATGACGCCGGATTCACGAAGAAAATAGGTTGAAGCAGATGAGCAAAAGTGCCGGACGGGGCATCCAGTCGGTCGAAGTCGGGAACAGATTGTTGCTGGCCCTGATGCGGTCGGGATCGCCGATGATGCTGCGCGATCTGGCGCACGAGGCCAGGATCAGCGCGGCGCAGGCCCATGCCTATCTGACGAGCCTGCGCCGCACCGAACTGGTCGAGCAGGAGCCGGCGAGCGGTCGCTATATTCTGGGACCGGCGACCAACAGGCTGGCCAGCGCGCGGATGGAGACGTTCGATCCCATGTCGAACATCAACGCGCGCGCGCCCGATTTCGCGCATTCGCTGGGTGTCATGCTCGCACTGCTGGTGTGGGGACCGGCGGCGCCTACCGTCTATCGCGTCCATGACGCCAGCCAGATCGTCAACACGAACCTGCGGCCGGGCACCACCTTCAATATTCTCAACTCGGCTGCCGGCAGAATATTCGGTGCATTTGACGCATCGCCTGCCGTGCGGGAACGCCTTGCGTCTGAACTGGCCGGCGCCAGCGGCGATGGGGAACGGCAGGCTTATGAAACCGCCATCGCGAGGATTCGCGCGTCAGGCTATGCCATGATGGTCGAAAGCCCCGTGCCGGGACTGGCGTCCATAGCGGCGCCGGTTCTGCGGGATGGCGAATGTATTTTGGTGGCCATGATCATCGGCCCGAGAGCCGCGCTGGATGTTCAAGGCGCCGGCAGTCCGGCGGACGCGCTGCTGGCGTTTGCGCGTGGAGCCTAGGATTGATCGGCATCGGGCTGGGCCATGGGATGGGCGGCGGCGAATGCGGGCAAAAGCGCCGCCGTGCCGTCGATTTTCTGCACGAGCGGGAAGGGACGAAGGTCGACGTTGAATCGTCGGGCGGAATAAACCTGCGGAACGATGTAGCAATCGGCCAGCGTCGGCGCATCGCCGAATGCAAAAGCGCCGGAGCAGCGCTCCAGCATCTTTTCAAGCGCCGCAAAACCTTCGCTGATCCAGCGCGCGATCCAGGCGTCGACCTGATGCTGCTGCGCGTGCAGATCGGTCTTGAGAGAGCGGAGGACTCGCAAATTATTCAAGGGGTGGACATCGCAGCCGATGATGGCGGCCATGGCCCGAACAATCGCCCGGTCATTACGGGCGTCCGGCAGCAGTTGCGGAGAGGGAAAGCGCTCCTCCAGCCATTCTAGGATGGCCGGACTTTGAATGAGCGACATGCCGTCGTCCGTTTCCAGCGCCGGGACGAAATGCTGCGGATTGATAACGCCATAATCGGCGCTCTTGTGCGCTGACGTCCGCAGGTCGTGCGTGACCTGCTCGAACGACACGCCTTTCAGACCAAGGGCAATGCGCACCCGATAGGACGCGCTCGACCGCCAGTAACCGTGCAGGATCATGGCGTGCCCCCGCCATCCTGGATCAGGCCGGTGCATTCCCCGAACCCGATCGACACGAAACCGTCCGCCTCGCAGGTCGCGGTGAGCGTCAGTTCATCACCACCTTCCAGAAAGGCGCGCCTTTCGCCGGTGGGCAATTCTATCGGTGCGGACCCGTTGCGTGTGATCTCCATCAGGCTGCCCAGACCGTCGCTGGTCGATGCCGATATCGTGCCCGTGCCAAGCAGGTCGCCGGCCTGGAGATCGCATCCGTTGCATGTGTGGTGCGCGACCATCTGCGCAATCGTCCAGTACATGTTGGATGCGGGGCCTCGACCGATGCGATGCGCGTCCATTCCGGCGTCGGCCATGGCCTTGCTGCGCAGGGCCACCTCCAGCGTCAGCCCCAATGCGCCATGCGCCTGATCCGCATCATCCCAAAGATAGGGGAGCGGCCTGGGATCGCCATCGGGCCGGGCCGGCTGGGCGATACGGAAAGGCGCGAGCGCTTCGGCGGTGACGATCCAGGGGGAGATGGTGGTCAGGAAGTTCTTTGCCAGGAACGGCCCCAAAGGCTGATATTCCCAAGCCTGAAAGTCGCGCGCCGACCAGTCGTTCAGCAGGCACAGGCCCGCGATATGCGCGCCTGCTTCGCCGATCGGGATGGGCTGGCCAAGCGCATTGCCCGGCCCGACCCATACGCCCAGTTCCAGTTCATAGTCGAGCTTCTGGGTCGGCCCGAACAGCGGCGCGTCCGCATCCGGCGCCTTGCGCTGGCCATTCGGACGCCGGACCGGCGCGCCCGACGGCCGGATCGACGATGCGCGGCCGTGATAGCCGATCGGGATATGCTTGTAATTGGGAAGCAGCGGGTTGTCGGGCCGGAACAGCGACCCGATATTGGTCGCATGATGGATGCCGACATAGAAGTCGGTATAGTCGCCAATCCGGGCAGGCAGATGCATGGTTGCGGTGGACCGGCGGACCAGCAGCGGTTCCACATCCAACCGATGGTCGGGATTCGATAGCAGATCCGAAACCGCCTTCCTCAGTGAAACCCGGCTCGGCGCACCCATGTCGAGCAGCGCGTTGAGATGCGATCCTGCGGCTGCTTCAGCGGCCCGGTGTGCCTCTCCTTGCAAAAGTTGCGACCCAGCCAGCGCCTTGAGATCGAGAATGGAATCGCCAATCGCGATGCCGCCGCGCGGCGTGTCGCCGGCCACCGAGAAGATACCCAAAGGAAGGTTCTGGATCGGGAAACAGCCATGGCCGTTCGCGCTCTCGATCCAGCTTGTCCGCAACGGATCATGGGTGCCGTCAATCGCCGGTCTGGTCATCGGGGCAGCTCCGCCTTGGTAAATCCGGACCAGACCTCGTCATAGTCGGACTGGCATTCGGGAAGGTCCAGCGCATAGGCGGTGGGACAGATGATGAAGCGGCTTTCGAACATGAACGCCATCGTATCCTCGATCTTGTGCGACTTCAGATCGGCTGCAATGGCCTTTTCGTAGCTGGCCTTGTCCGGGCCGTGGCCGCTCATGCAGTTGTGCAGCGACGCGCCGCCCGGCATGAAGCCGCCCTCCTTGGCATCATAGGCCCCGTGGATCAGTCCCATGAACTCGCTCATGATGTTCCTGTGGAACCAGGGCGGCCTGAAGGTATCTTCGGCCACCATCCAGCGCGGCGGGAAGATGACGAAGTCGATATTCGCCGTTCCGGGCGTGTCGCTCGGGCTGGTCAGCACGGTGAAGATCGACGGGTCGGGATGGTCGTAGCTCACCGTATTGATGCTGTTGTACCGGCGCAGATCATAGCGGTAAGGTGCTAGATTACCGTGCCAGGCCACGACATCGAATGGCGAATGGTCCAACGTCGTGATCCAGAGGTGCCCAGAGAATTTCTGCACGATCTCGAACGGCGCGTCGATATCCTCGAACGCGGCGACGGGCGTCTCGAAATCGCGCGGATTGGCAAGGCCATTGGCGCCGATCGGCCCAAGGTCGGGAAGGCGCAGCAAAGCCCCATGATTTTCGCAGACATAACCGCTGGCCGAGCCATCGGGCAAAGAAACGCTGAACCGCACGCCCCGCGGGATGACGGCAATCTGTTGCGGCTCGATCTCAATGACGCCCAATTCGGTTCTGATGACCATTCTGCCGGACGCAGGCACGATCAGCATTTCGCCATCGCTGGAGGAAAAGGCGCGACGCTCCATGTCGCGATTGGCGGAAAACAGGTGGATGCCGATGCCCGTGCCTGCTTGGACATCGCCGTTGCCCGCAATCGTCAAGAGGCTGTCGAGGAAGTCGCTCGATCCATCGGCCGGCTTGAGCGGGTCCCAGCGCAGTCGATTGGGCGGCACCGGATCGGCAAATGGCCCGGCGTTGAAATGCGCATTCCTGTCATAGACCGAAAAAGGCCGATGGTTCGCAGCCGGTCGAATACGATAGAGCCAGCTACGCCGGTTTTCGCTGCGGGGCGCGGTGAATGCGGTGCCGGAAAGCTGTTCCGCGTAAAGGCCGAAGGGCACGTTCTGTGGCGAGTTTCTGCCCAGCGGGAGCGCGCCAGCCATCGCTTCGGTCGAAACATGGTTGCCAAATCCAGGAATATAGTCGCGCATGTGACACTCCCGCCAATATTAGACTTACACGAGCTATCTGTGCCCGACACATCAGATCATCGCCTAGTCTCGCGTCTATGCCCAACGCAACAAGAAATTCGCTAATAACTAATTCATTCGCTAGAATCACGCCTGGGTTGAACGAACGAGGGCGTGATGGGCCGATGTGTGCATGGCGGTGACAAACCAGGCCAATGGAGCGCCGGCGTTTTGCTGAGCGCGGCGGTGTAAAAACCGGCCATT
>NZ_JBANRK010000034.1:0-16867 GCF_037860795.1 Sphingobium mellinum
CTGCCTCCGCTGTCGCGTACGGGCAGTGAATCACCTCAAGCCCTCAGACGCCACCGGTTTTTCGAGCCGTCCAGCTGCATAACCCAGGCCTCGGCCTTTCGGGTGGTCAGCAGCAACGTTTGTGCGTGGCGCGCGGCATTGCAGTCGAGCCTGAAATCCTCCTGCTGGACGAGCCTGCCTCGGCGCTGGCCCCGGTTTCGACCGCCAAGCTGGAAGCGACTCTGCTGGAGCTGAAGAAGGAATTCACGATAGTCATCGTCACTCATAATCTTCAGCAGGCCGCGCGCATCGCTGACTATACGGGCTTCATGTATCTTGGCCGGATGGTTGAGTTCGGTCCTACGAACAGCATTTTCATGAACCCGCAGTTGAGCCAAACCCATGATTATGTGACAGGCCGATTTGGTTGACGCACGGGCTCTCCGCTGTTTTGTGAGGCGTCCATGACCCAGATCAGTTTGGAGGCGCCCGAGGCCACGAAGTAGAGGTCATGCACGGGATCGTAGGCCAGCGCTTCGGCATCCTTCACTGATGGGAGCGGAACCGCATTCACAAACGCACCTTGGTCGGTGAGTTCGATCATCTGTTTCAATGTTCCGTCGAGCTCATGGATATGGCCCGTCAGCGGATCGATCTTCAGGTCTTCAGTGTCGAGATAGCCCAGGTGCCGGGTATCGAAGGATTTCCACCCATTCCGGTTCATATCCGCATGATTTGAAGTAATTGGCGCATTCGTCGGGCTGGAAGATATCGACGAACTTTCCGATCAGGCCCCAAAGCCCGCTGACGGCTCGCTCGCCTGCTTTGCGCAGCATTGCCTTCAGCCGGGAGAATGCCTTCTCGATTGGGTTGAAGTCCGGGCTGTAGGGTGGAAGGAAGCGCGGGGTTGCACCTGCCACCAGCATGCTGCATGCTGCATGAGTCACATCAGCGCAGTTCGTGTGGAAACCGCTCCAGGACTCAACTGATTCGCCAATAAAAATATTTTGAGCAAGAAATTCACAAATCAAAAGCCGCCTAGGAGACTATTCGGTTGTGATAACCGACTTGTCGCCCTCGCGCGGATCGAACGACATCCAGAGCTCTCGCAACCCGAATGGTGTGTATCCTTCCAGAGGACTGCAGCTGGCTTCGCCGCGGCTGAATCGGAAGTTTGTCATACGACGCGTCAGCGTCTGGAACGCCAGGCGCAGTTCAGTCCGTGCTAGCTGATTGCCGATGCACATATGAATGCCCGCACCGAACGCCAGATGGGACGCCGCATTTTTTCGCTGCAGGTCAACATCGGCGGGACAGGCGAACTGAGCGGGATCACGGTTGGCCGCGCCAAAGCGCACTTCCACAATAGACCCGGAAGGGATCGTCACGTCGCCAAATTGGATGTCAGCCAATGCTGTACGCCAAAGGCATTGCAGCGGCGTGGCGACGCGCAAAGCCTCATCGGTCAGGGCATTGGCAAGCGACGGATCGGCGTAGATCGCATCCGCGAGTGCGGGCTGTTCGATCATCAGGCGCATGCCCGAAGCCAATGTCGTTGTCGTCGTCTCGTTACCGGCAAGAAGAATCTGGAAGACAATACTCTGAAGTTCGCGATCAGTAAGGCGGCGGCCGTCCGTATCCAAATTGGCCAGACGGCTGATAAGCATGTCGTCCGGCGTAGTACGAACCCGCTCGATCTGGATCGCCATATATTGTTGCATTTCGATTATGACGCGCGCCAGTTCCAGCTGACGTTCGGGGGGCAGCGGACCGGTCGTTTCGACTGCCACGTTCGACCAGTATTTGAATATCGCCCGGTCTTCACGTGACACACCGAGTTGATCGGCGATGACGAACATCGGCAGCGGAATAGCGAAATCTTCGAGAAAATCGATCTCGTCGCGGTCGATGATGCCGTCGATAAGGTCTGCGATCATCTCGTCGATCGCCGGTTCGATCGCCTTTACCTTCGCAGAAGTGAAGGCTTTGTCGACCAGGGAGCGATATGTGCGATGCTCCGGCTGGTCGTTGGAGACCAGCGTGTCCATCGGCAACCATCCGTCCTTCGCGAACATGGCATTGGCTTCAGGGGTCCAGCGATCACCCAGAAAGGGTGTCTTGTTGCTGAGAATCGAGGGGCTCAGCAACGCTTTGCGGACGTCATCATATCGGGTGAGTACGTAATGCCCCGTCACCGGATCATGGAAAACCGGCAGCTCCTCGCGTAACCTATCATAGAACGGAAATGGGCATTTCTGAATTTCCGGGTCGGCAAAGCTGGGTGGGGATGCCGGCGTCATGGCCAATTATTCTCCTAATTATCGGCATTTTTTTGGCCCCAGTGCGACAGCGCCGGCGAAGGCCTTAACCCTTGTTGCGACGGATCCAGCTCCAAGTCAATAACTGGTGTGAGTCCTCACTCCAGGTTTTTTTCGTTCTGTGGCCTAATGAATCTCTGTAAGGCTCGCATGTTCTGCGGCAGTCCGAGTAAGGTAACATCGAGGTAAAAAGTGACGGGTTTGACGACGGTTAAGGCGCGACGGGAAGAACGATTCAGACGTCGCGAAACGCAGATTCTCGACGCCGCCCGCGCCTGCGTCCGCAACGAAGGGTTCCATGCCGCAACCATCAGCCGCATATGTGCCGAAGCCGGCATGGGCGTCGGCCACCTCTATAAATATTTCCCCACAAAGGAAGCGATCATGATCGCGCTAGTTGAGCGGGATTTCGAGGATTTTATGGCGCGCTTCACCCGATTGCGCGGTACGCGCAAGCCCAGTGTCGACTTGGTCATCGATGAGTTTATGAACGATACTTTGGGGATGCTGGATTATGATCGCGCGGCACTCGCGCTGGAGACGCTGGCGGAAGCGGCGCGCAATCCTAAATTCGCCGCGTTTGTCGCACGTGTCGACCGCCTGTTTCGCGATGAGTTCCGCAAGATACTAGGTTCTCTGCTGAAGGGCCGCGCAGAAAATGAAATCGATATGCGTGCCGACATGCTGCTTGCGGTGACGCGGGCCTTTGCGATCCATATCGGGACGCACCCCTCCAAAGACCCGCAATTTATTGCTGGATGTGAATTTGTGCTACGCGGCATTCTGTCACCACCCGCGGGGGCCTGAGTTCGACTTTGCGCATTTATGCAGCATAGCAGGGTGGACGAAGCCGGCCGATCCAGCTTCCAGGCGTTGCAGGGCACGCTGCCCAATGCCGCTTTACAGTCACGGAACTCTGATCGTTCCGCTTCACACGATTCCGGTGACATAATAGACGGCGATCGTCACGAAAACGGTCGCCGTCTTGATGCCGGTCAACGCCAGTATGTCGCGATAGGCCTGACGGTGGGTCAGGCCGGTAACGGCGAGCAGCGTGATGATCGCGCCATTGTGGGGCAGCGTATCCATGCCGCCGCTCGCCATGGAGGCGATGCGGTGCAGCACCTCGCGCGGGATGCCCGCCGCGTCGCCGGCGCGCGCGAACTCCTGGCCCAGTGCGGCAAGGGCGATGCTCATGCCGCCTGACGCCGAGCCGGTAATCCCTGCAAGGGACGTAATCGTCACCGCCTCGTTCAACAGCGGGTCGGATATGCGGCTCAATGCGCTGCGCACCGCGAGGAAGGCGGGCAAGGCGGCGATCACCGTACCGAAGCCATATTCGGACGCGGTGTTCATCGCCGCGAGCAGCGCCCCGCCGACCGCGGTGCGAACGCCCTCGTTGAAACGGGCCGCGATATTGCGATAGCCGCCGATCACCGTGGTCAGGATGCCAAGCAGCAGCGCGCCCTGAACCGCCCACAGGGCGCCCTGCTTCTTCACGTCGATCATAATCGGATGGGCAAGGCCAGGCAGCGTCAGGCTCTGGCTGTCGCCCAGCAGGCGTGGCAGCAGCATCGTCAAGATGAGATTGGCCAGCGCCACGACCAGCAGCGGCAGGATCGCCAGCGCCAGCGGGGGGAGACGGTCGCCGACGGGCGGCTCGGGCTCGTTCACGAGGATGGCGCCATAGCCCTCGCCCATGCGCGCAGCCCGCTTCCGGCGCGCTTCGAGATAGGCCATGCCCGCGCCGAAAATGAGCAGCGATGCGATGACGCCCAGCCCCGGTGCCGCCCAGGTCGTCGTGCCGAAGAAATTTGTGGGAATGATGTTCTGGATCTGCGGCGTGCCGGGCAGCGCATCCATGGTGAAGGTGAACGCGCCAAGCCCGATCGTCGCCGGCAGCAGGCGCTTGGGGATTTCTGCCTCGCGAAACAGGGCCGCGCCGAATGGATAGACCGCAAAGACCACGACATAGACCGACACGCCGCCATAGGTGAGCAGGGCCGCGACCAGCACGATCGCGATCATGCTGCGGTGCGGCCCCGCCATTCTGATGACCGCCGCGACGATGGCATTGGAAAAGCCCGAAATCTCGATCAGCTTGCCAAACAGCGCGCCCATCAGGAAAACGGGAAAATAGAGGCCGAGGAAATCCGCGACCTTGGCCATGAACAGGCCCGAGAAGGCGGCGGGAACCGCGCCTGGATCATAAAACGCGACCGCCAGCATGGCGAGTATGGGCGCGGCCAGGATGACGCTGAACCCGCGATAGGCGACGAGCATCAGCAGCAGGAGCGGCAGCGCCGCAAACAATATGCTCATCGCCGGTGTCGCACGTGGCGCGCTGCAAGCTTCGCGATGTCATTGACGCCCGCCAACACCATCGTCCGATAAAATTCCTCCTCCAGGATCGTCAGCGCGCGGCGCACGCCTGCTTCACCACCGGCGGCAAGGCCCCACAGATAGGGCCGCCCGATCGAGCAGGCGGTCGCACCCAGCGCGAGCGCCTTGACGACATCCGATCCGCGCCGGATGCCGCCATCGCAGATGAGATCGACGCCATCGCCGATCGCTTCGCGCGCCGCCGCGATCTGATCGACGGGCGCGGGTGCGCCGTCGAGTTGGCGTCCGCCATGATTGGACAGGATGACCCCGGTCGCCCCGGACGCGATCGCCCGTCGGGAATCCTCCGCCGTCATCACGCCCTTGATCGCCAGCGGGCCGTTCCATTCCCGCGCGAGCCATTCCACATCGCGCCAGTGGATCGACGGATCGAACTGCCCGCCGATATAATCGAACAGGCTCATCCCGCCGCCAGCAAGCGCGTCGACCCGGTGGCTGACATTGGCGAAATCGAACTTCGATCCGGTCAGCGCCGGAAGAGACCATCCGGGATGGAGCGCGAAACTCAGCATCGAACGCCAGGTCAGCCTGGGCGGGATCGAAAGGCCGTTCAGGCGGTCGCGCTCGCGATTACCAGCCACCGGCGTATCGACGGTCAGCGTCAGGCCATCGAAGCCCGCATCCCTACAGCGGGCGACGAACTCCGACGTCAGGCCGCGATCCTTGAAGATATAGATCTGAAACACCTTGGGACCCGCCGACGCATCCGCCAGCGCCTCCAGCCGCGTCGTACCCAGGGTCGACAGACTGTAAAGCAGCCCGTTCGCGGCGGTCGCCCGCGCCACCGCCAATTCCGCCTGGCCATGAAACATGCGTGTCAGGCCGGTCGGCGACAGCATCAACGGCCAGCGGACGGTCTTGCCGAACAGCGTGGTTTCCGTGCGCACCGATGACACGTCGGTCAGTATGTCGGGCACGATCTCGTAATCTGTAAAACTCTCTGCATTTCGCCGCAGCGTGACCTCGTCATCCGCCCCGCCGTCGATATAGTCGAAGATCGGGCGCGGTAGCGTGCGCCGCGCCCGATCGCGCAGCGCAGCAATGTTGTGCGCGTTCTCCAACCGAAACGTCATCATCTCACCCTTTTTCCAACTGTTCGCACCAAGACCTACGCCGCGTCGCATCATTGCGATGTGTCAAAGCATCTGGTCGGCTGTTGCCGATCCCTGTTCAGGCAACCGAGCCACTCCTGTCGGCATTGCCAGCGGGAGAGACGTGCATCGCACCTGTCGACAGGCGAGGTCGACGTCGACCAAGAGCAGCGGAAAGTTGCGCTGGACGAGGTTGATCGCCGGATAGCCCTTTGGCGCGAAGTCCGCTTCCCTGTCGATGAAGGGAAGCGGACTTACGAAGCGCATCCTTGCCGGATGCATTGTCCGGGCAAGCCGAACGGACGCCGTCGAGCCGAAGCTACGGTTCCATGAACCGTTGATTGCCAGGCCAGGCGGAACGCCACTTTTTTCGGCCGCGTCAGAACCGGTACGAAAGCTCGGCACCATATGTCCGCGGATCACCCCAGAAAGCCTGTTCTTGGGCAGGGAACGAGTTGTAGGTTTCATGAGCAAAATAGTCTTTATTGCCGATGTTCTTGGCGTACAGACGGATCTCGAACTTGTCTCCTTCCGGGGTGTAGGTCAAAAAGGCATTCTGGAGACTGTAGGGCGGCTGAGTGATACGACCGTTGAACTCACTGAAGTGCAGCCTGCCGCTCCAATAGGATTCTCCGCGCAGCTTCAGCTGCCCTCCCGCGACGTCGAAGGTGTACTGCAAGCCGACGTTGACAGACCAGGGTGCGGCGCGGTTGAGCCAGTTGCCAGCCAGCTGCTCCTGCCGCGTCGGATCGTTCTGCGACCTCGGGTCAAGCGCGCTGCACGCGCCAAGGAATGCCGCTTCATCGCAATTGATGAAATTGGTATATTTGGCGCTTTGGACCATACCGGCAATGTTCAACCGCAGCCTGTCGGTGATCGCCGCATCAAGATTGCCCTCGACACCCTTGATCTTGGCCGCTGCGGCGTTCGTCACGGCAAAGCCCCCCGCCGTGCCCAATGTTTGCTGGACCTGCAGGTTGCCATAATCATACCAGTAACCTGCGACGTTCAGTCGGACCTTGTTGTCGAGAAACTGGGTCTTCAACCCCACTTCATAGCCCTTGATCGTTTCGGGCTTAAACGCGTTTGCGCAGGTCCCCAACGCGACGCCGCCAGCTTTGACGCCCTCCTGCCAGGTGCCGTAAACCATGACACCTTTGGTCACATCGAACTGGCCCCCGACCTTCGGCGTCCAGGAGGTGAACTTCTGGTCGGTAACCAATATCGGAGCGCGAGTCCCGCAGGACGTGAGCTGATTCAGCGTCGTTTTCTTATCGATATTGTAGCGCAGACCGCCGATCAGCCGGAACCTGTCGGTTACCTTCACTGTCTGATCGGTGAACAAAGCGAACGACCGGGTCTTCAGTTTATTGGCGATTCCCCCGAAATAAACAAATGCGGGGCCACTGCCAAAATTACCAGACAACTCGGTTGCCCCAAAAACCTTGTCATGAAAATAATATGCTCCAAAAATCGAACTCAGGCGGCGATCGAATAAATCCGCATTGAGATTGAATTCCTGGGTGACTGTATCTGACTTATATCTCTGCCTTAACTCTATGAGCGTGTTTGCACTCATGTCACCATCAGTAAGGAAGTGATTCTTATATTTCTGATAAGCTGAAATCGAAGTCAGCTTGACATTGTCAGCAAGGTCCCAGCGGATCGTCGCGCTGGCGGCATACGTCTTCGTATCGTTGATGGGGAGGAGATTTGATACGATCGTGCGAGGCGCGTAACTTTGAACTCCCATCAAGCCCACCCAAAACGGGTTCCGCGAAGGCGATAGAACGGTGCTGATTAACATATCTTTCGTGCTGGAAAATGAGCCTTCGACATCGATCTGGAGCGTGTCTGTCGGCTCGAAGGCCAACACGCCACGAATAGCGGCGACGGAATAGTCACCATATTTGTTACTCGCTCCCGGCGCCAGGTTCTTAATGAAGCCCTTATCCCGGTTGTCCCACAGGCCTGATACCCGGAATCCGACCGTGTCGCTTATCGGCCCGGAGATGTAACCGCGCAGGCCATAGCTCTTATAATTGCCGACGTTTCCGATAATTTCGGCCTTAGTATCTTTCGTTGGCCTGCGCAGGATGTAGTTGATGACACCACCTGTGGCGTTCCGCCCATAGAGAGTGCCCTGCGGCCCTGAAAGCACTTCGATCCGCTCGAGATCGAACTGCGCTATATCGAGGGCATGCGCGCGCGGCTGATAAATCCCGTTGACGTGGATCGCCACAGACGCGTCTTCGAAGCCGCTGGTCGAGTTCGTGCTGATGCCGCGAAGGGTTACCATGTTGCTGCCAAAGGTCTTTCCGACGTTCAGCGACGGCACTTGCGTGATAAGATCCTCGAGCCCTCGATCTTCCGGCTTGCCAGATCCTCCTGCGAGAACGCGGCAATCGTCGCCGGAACATCCTGGATGCTTTCAGCTCGCTTCGTTGCAGTCACGATGATGTCGGCTTGGTCGCCTTTAGTGGCTGACGGGCTCGATGCATCAACTGATTGGGCAAAGGCGGCGTGCGCGCCGATGCCGAGCGACAGGACAGGCCGCGAGCAACGACGACGCCATATAAGATGATTTCAACATAAACCTCCCCTTTTTGTTAGATAGATCAATAAGATAAGTGATAGTTCGATTGATTTTTGTTCTTACATTATCAATTTTCTGCCGCGTCGATCAGCGGCAGGCGAAGCTGCCGGCCTGGTTGATATCGCCGCCGACATGGGTGACCTTCGTCGGATATTCGCACATCGGCAGGCTTTTGCCGACAGGCGTGTCGCCAAGCGACTTGAGCACGACATCGGCCGGCGCGACGCCCTTTTCCACCCAGCCCGTCAGCAGCGCGTAGAGTTCGCCCTGATGCGGCCTGATGAGCGGCGGATTGGCATCGGGATTGGTCGTGCCGTTGCGCGATCCGTGCGCCATGCCGGGGATCAGATAGAAGCGATAGAAGCTGCCAATGCCTTTCTGGCCGCCCATCTTCGCCAGCACCCGTTCATGATAATCGACCGACCCGAGATACGGCACCATTTCATCGTTGATGGCCTGAACGTGGATCAGCTTGCCGCCGCGCGCCTTGAAGGCGGTCAGGTCCGGATCGTCGGTGTTGAGTTCGCCGATCTGCGGGCTGAGCGCGATGCCGGCATCGAACGCCTGGGCCAGTTGCGCATAGCTCAGCGCCTTCCAGCCATCGGCGCCATTGGCTTTCGCATTGTGGAAGGAAGGCTGAGCGATCGTTGGGTTCTGCATCGCCAGCGCCACCATGTCGGTGCCGATCGCAAATGGCGCCCCCCCTGCCAGAACAAGGAGGTTGGTGCCGCGCGGCAGCCCATAATATTTGCGCTTGCCGGTAAGCGGGCCAACGCCATTGTCGACCGCCGGATCGGGCACGCTGCCGTCAATCGTCATGCCGTACCAGAACTTGTTGATCGCCAGCGCCTGTTTGCGCGTCACGCAGGCGGCTGTCTTGTTGTCGCCCCCGTCGGCCGCGCACAGCACCGCCTTGTCCTTGGTCGGATCATAACGGCAGGCGGCATTGTCGAGGATGAAGCCCATATGTTTGCCATCGACGACATCGCAGGCCCCGATCGCGGCGTTGGAGACCATGTTGAGCTGGTCGGCGGTCATATATCGGCCGCCCAGATCGCGCTGAATTACGATCTGCGGATAGACGTCCGCAATCGCCAGCTTCGTCAAGTTGACCGCCGGGACGAGCGAAATGATCCCGTCGAAATCCTGCGGGTAACGCTGCGCCTGCTTGAGCGCCTGACGGCCGCCGCTCGAAAGACCGTCCCAATAGGTATATTTGGGCGCGACGCCATAATAGGCCTTCGCCAAAGCCTTCGCCATGACGACCTGCTGATGGATGGCGCGCGACGCATAGTCGGTCAGCAGCGCCTTGTTGATCGACCCATCGGGGTTCATGGCAAAGGCGCCGCTGCCGACCCCGCCGCTATGGCCCGTGTCGGTGGTCGCGGTCACCGCGCCTTCCTGACCGGCCACGAAGGGCGCCGAACTGAGGTCATTGGACAGGGTGTAGGACGAAATCTTGGCAGGGTCGGCTTCCTCGGTGCCACCCCAGCCCGCGCCGCCGATGGCATGGACGCGGCCATTCCAGGCGCTCTTGACCGGCAGCCACACTTCGATGCCGATACCGGCAGAGGTCGAGGGCGCGCCCGCAGGCCCCGCATTGCCAGGGCCTACCAGCAGTTTCACAAGGCACAGGTCAGCGGTCGCCATCGTGGGCGGAGCGGAGGGATCGAACCGTTGATCCACCGGCATATTGGGGAAAGGGTCACCCTTCTTGAACGACTTGACCAGCAGCACCTTGGTCTGCGTGTTCGGCTTGAAGTTCGCCGCAATCGAGCCGTCGCAGCTGAGCGGCGCCGACTTGGATCGTGTGGCCGCATGCACTGGCAGTGCCGCAGAGGTTCCCGCCAGAATCCCAAGCGCCGTGAGCCATAGGGATGTTTTCATGATCTTCCTCTGCCGTTCATGCCGCAAAAAATGGAGTTTTGGACAGGGCCGCCGCTGGCTCATTGGTCCCGAACGCATCGATGTGGCCGGCGCGGATCATGGAGACGTCGACCAGACTGGTCGCGGCAGCCGACGGGTCGTGCGCGCCCTCAGCGCGGCGACATTGAGAAGCCGATTTGACGATGCCATCTCTGTCCCCTCCCCGTTGCGTTCCCGCGGTCCGCTACATGGAAATCATGAGAAGCGCCCGCTACTGGAGTTTTCCATCGGCGATCATCCGGTCATCTTCAAGCAACAAGTCCACATTGTGGACATAATTTGAATGTCGCAATATGTCCAAGCAAGGATATAGTTGGGTGGCGGGGCGCCGCGGCCCTGTTGGAGTTGCACATGAAAGCCAATCCCGCGCGCAAGGGCGTGCAGGCCATCGAGCGGGCGATATCGCTGATTGCCCTTATCGGTCGTGACAACCGTATCGGCATGCGCGCAAACGATCTGGCCCAGGCTTCGGGTCTGTCAACGCCGACCGTCCATCGCATTCTAAGGGCGCTGGAGGCTGCAGGCTATGTCGAACGCAACCCCGTTTCCGCCCGCTACTCGCTCGGATCGACGCTCATCGCCCTTAGTGCCACTGCGTCGATGCGCCACGATCTGGCCTCAGTGGCCGGTCCGTCTCTTGCCAGGATCGTGGAGGTTTCGGAGGACACCACCCTGCTCACGCAGCGGCAGGCCTGGCATAGCCTGTGCGTCGCCCGGGTCGATGGAACCTATCCGGTCCGATCGTTTCTGACCCATGTCGGGGATCGGCCCCCGCTCGGCATTCATTCGGCCGGGATCGCTATACTGGCTACGTTGAGCGACGACGAAATCGCACAGGCGATCGATCATAACGCGGCGGAAATCGCAGACCGTTTCCCCGCCTATGTGCCGGAACTGATCCTGGAGCATGTGCAAGCAACGCGGAAAGCGGGGTACGCTTTCAACGCGACCAATAAGGTCAGTCACGGGATCGCCGTTACGATTATCGGCATGGGGGGCAGATGTGTCGGCGCATTGTCGATCGGCGCAATACCCGACAGGATGCAGCCCGACCGCGTACCTCTTCTTGCAAAACTGTTACTCGAGGAGAAGCAGCAGATAGAGGCGCGGCTGGCAAACCCTGTGGCGGAACTGGTGCCGCTCAGCAACCTGCGACGCTGAGCGCGGCTAAGCTCCGCCTTTGATCAGAGGCGACGGGCAGTTGATGAAGGATTTGAGCGCGAAGCTGCTCTGAATATGCGCCACCCCGGCTATGCTGGTCAGTTGATCCAGGAACATGCGGTAGTTATCGGTGCCGGCCTTGGGCTCAATACCGAGGCGGCGACGGTCAACAAGATGTGCGGATCGCATGCAGGCCGCCATCAGGGCGCACAAGGCGCTGGCATCGGCGGCCGATGTCGTCGGCGCGGGCGGGATGGAAAGCATGAGCGATGCGCCCTATGCCTTGCCCAATCGCAGCGGCGCGCGTATCGGCCATGACCGCATCGTCGCAACCCTGCTCGCCGCGCTGGAAAATCGCGGCCTCAGGCGCGGCGTGGCCAGCCTTTGCATCGGCGGCGGCGAGGCCACCGCGATGGCGTTTGAACTGATCTGAAATTCCGGGAGGTCATTGGACTATGGATATCAACGGACTGGCCGTCATCGTCACCGGCGGCGCTTCGGGACTGGGGAAGGCGACTGCGGCCATGCTCGCGGCGAACGGCGCGAAGGTAGCGATATTCGACCTCAACGAGGATACGGGCAGGGTTGCTGCTGAGGACATCGGCGGCCTTTATGTCGGGGTGGATGTCGCCGACGATGCCAGCGTCACGTCGGGCCTCGATGTGGCGGAGGCGGCGCATGGCGTGGCCCGCATCCTCGTCAACTGCGCGGGGCTGGCCCCTGCGGCGAAGACTGTGGGCAAGGACAATGCGCCTCATTCGCTCGCCGTCTTCGCAAACACGGTCAAGGTCAATCTGATCGGCACCTTCAACATGATTTCCAAATTCGCTGCGCGCGCTTCAGCGCTCGAAGACATCGACGGCGAGCGCGGCGTCATCGTCAACACCGCCTCGGTCGCCGCCTATGACGGTCAGATCGGTCAGGCCGCCTACAGTGCTTCGAAAGGCGGCGTGGTCGGCATGACCCTGCCGATCGCCCGTGATCTCGCCGGTTACAAGATCCGCGTCATGACGATCGCGCCCGGCATTTTTCTGACGCCGATGGTGGAGAGTTTCCCGAGCCATGTGCAGGATGCGTTGGGCGCGCAGGTGCCCCACCCCAGCCGACTGGGCAGGCCCTCCGAATATGCCCAACTGGTGGAATCGATCGTGCGCAACCCGATGCTGAACGGCGAGGTCGTCCGCCTGGACGGCGCCATCCGAATGGCGCCAAGGTAGCAGCGCCGGTGCACGCGTGATGATCAGGTCGCAATGACGTTAGCCACAGGCCGTGAACGCCCGCGTCATTTGGCCCCTGAGTCCTGAAGCCGGCTGTCGCGGATCTCCCAAATCTGCCCGTCCGGGATGCCCGGACGCGTCCCCTGTGCGTCGGCTATCGAGAAGTTGATGGCCCCTTTCCTGACCAGCGACGGAGTTCAACCAGGACGATTGCGTTCGCGTCGATAGCCGCATCGGCGGAATTGGAGATGCCCCCGTTCCGGATTGATGGCAGGATCTGAGTTCAAAGTGAAACCGGTCTGTGTCGATACCTCCCTGCCAAGGATGCCGCATTGGCGTAGGCGCGATTTGCCGTGCTCTTCGCGAACATCTTATCAGGGCCATGACGGCCTGACGATCAACCGCCTCGACGCACAGGAAATTACTGATAGCCCCCTTCAACGGCTCATTGCACGATGAGCTGCTCAACGAAGAACGCATCGATAGCCTGGCCGATGCCCGTCAAAAGCTGGGTTCATATACCAATCACGCAATCGGGCTCAGCTCGCCGCGAACGCTGCGCTGCAGCGCCATGTCCCAGAAGGCCCCGTCGTCCTGCGCGGCATGGTCGATGTTTCGCAACAGTTGGAAGGGCACGGCAACCTGCGATCGCAAAGGAATGCGCACCACATCCACCCCGCCTGGGTCGTCACTTCCGAAGTCGAAGAATGCCGCGACATCTTCCGACGCACGCATCCGGACAGGCGCGCCTTCGGCCATTTCGGGCATTTCTATGAATCGGCTTCCCGCTTTAACCAGTGGTGCATAGGTCATGTCCCACAAGCCGGGATTGAGATTACGGGTAAACACCTGTACGCATTGACCCGTTAGGTCCGCGCTCTCAACCCACGGTCGGCGCGCCCACGGATGAGACCGGGCCACCGTCACCGCCAATCCGCAGTGCGCCAGGACTATGCGCTCGAACCGCGCGCTGTCGACCTGGCCCATCATGAAAGACAAGTCGATCTCCCCTGACTCGAGTTTAGCCAGCAGCGGAACTGACCAGGCGATTTCCAGCTCAAGGCTGATATCGGGATGCGCCAGTACGAAATCATTCAGCAACTCGTGCCGGTGCTGGATAATCTTGGTGCTGGGCGCAGCGCCGATCCGCAGCACGCGTCGCGCGCGACGACCCAGCTGGAGCGATAACCGGTCCGCGGCTTGAGACAAGCGAGCCATCTCCTCCGCCACCGGCAGAAAGGCTGCGCCCCGCTCGGTCAGGGCAACGCTGCGGGTCGTGCGATCAAGCAGCCGGAAGCCAAGCATATTCTCCAGCTTGGCGAGCCGCGCGGATAACCAGGGTTGCGCGACTTGCAGCCGCTGCGCTGCGCGGATGAAGGAGCGTTCCTGCGCGATGGCGGCGAATTCGATCATGAGCCTGGGATCAACCCGCACCGCTGTCTTCCCTCATCAGGCGCAGGATAATGTCGAAATTCGGCTTAATCAAGCTCTAATCGGGATTGGACTGCGCTCCGATCTAACCGCATTATTCCGATCCGAAACGCCAAATGCCCGAATGAACCCGTGACCGTGGCGCCGGTCGTCATAATGATGGAGAGGATATGTCAGCATCAACTGCAACCGTGGCAGAGCCTTCCTATTTCGAGGCTGCGGCCCGCTTCGATGCGCATGAGGCGGTGGCGTTCCTGGCGATGGATGACGGCGGAAACGTCAATGCCGCCGAGATTTGTTGCACGCGTCATGCCGGCGATCCGAGCCGGGTGGCGCTGCGTCATCGCGCGCCCGACGGCGCCACGCGCGACTGGACCTTTGCCGAACTCGACCGGGCGTCGTCGCGTTTTGCCGCGGTGCTGAGCGACCTTGGCGTTACGAAGGGGGATCGCGTGGCGGGGCTGTTGCCGCGCACGGCGGAACTGCTGATCACCATATTGGCGGCGTGGCGGATCGGCGCGGTGTATCAGCCGCTTTTCACCGCCTTTGGTCCCAAGGCGATCGAGCACCGGCTTCAGCTTGCCGATACGCGTGTCGTGGTGGCCGATGCCGCAAACCAGCCCAAGCTGACGGGACTTGATACGCGCGCTGCGACGATCATAGTGGGGTCAGCGGCCGACGGCAGGGATCTGGATTTCTGGTCCACTATCGACAGGAAGGCGGGCGACATCGCGCCGGTTCCGCTCGAACTCGACGACCCGTTCCTGATGATGTTCACCTCAGGTACGACAGGGTTGCCCAAGCCGCTATTCGTCCCGCTGCGCGCGATCGCCGGATTCGTCGGATATATGCGCTATGCGATCGATCTGCGTGCGGACGACCGTTTCTGGAACCTCGCAGACCCCGGCTGGGGCTATGGCCTTTATTATGCGGTGATCGGCCCGCTTGCGATGGGCATGACCACGGTCTTTCATGAAGGCGGCTTCAGCGTGGAGTCGACCTATGACACGATTGTTGAATATGGGATCACCAATCTGGCTGGCTCGCCGACCGCCTATCGTCAGTTTCTCGCCGCGGGACCGGAGATGGCGGCCCGCATCAGGGGCCGGCTACGCGTGGTCAGCAGCGCCGGCGAGCCGCTGAATCCCGAGGTGATCCGCTGGTTCGACCAGAATCTCGACGTCACGATCCATGATCATTACGGGCAAACCGAGCTTGGCATGGTGGTGTGCAACCATCATGGCCTTTCGCATCCGGTGCGGGTCGGATCGGCCGGCTATGCGGTGCCCGGCTACCGGGTCGTCATCCTGTCGCCCGACGATCGCGAACTGGGCTTGGGAGAAGCGGGCGAATTGGCCCTGGACCGGGCGCAATCGCCGCTGATGTGGTTTACCGGCTATACCGGGCGCGAGACGCCGGCGCTGACCGACGCCTATTTCCGCAGCGGCGACATGGCCGAACTGAACGACGACGGCAGCATTTCGTTCGTCGGCCGCTCGGACGACGTCATCACCACTTCGGGCTATCGCGTCGGCCCGTTCGATGTCGAGAGCGCGCTGCTCGAACATCCGGCGGTGATGGAGTCGGCGGTGATCGGAAAGCCCGATCCGGAACGGACCGAGATCATCAAGGCGTTCGTGGTGCTCAAGCCGGGATATGAGCCGGACCCGGCCCTCGCCGAGGCATTGCGGCTTCATGTCCGGTCTCGCCTGTCCGCGCATGCCTATCCGCGCGAGATCGCCTTCGTCACCGACCTGCCCAAGACGCCCAGCGGCAAGGTCCAGCGCTTCCTGCTGCGCCAGCAGGAGATCGCCCGGCAGCCTTCGGCCATATCATGACCATCAGTATCCAGCCCGATCCCGCCGTCTCGGCTTTCGATGCTGTCGCGGGGCGCCGTTCGATCCGCCGCTTCCTGCCCGATCCTGTGCCCGACGCGGTAGTGGACCGCATCCTGGCAGCCGCATCGCGCGCGCCCTCCGGGCAGAACATGCAGCCCTGGCTGGTGCAGGTTGTCACGGGCCAAACCCGCGCCCGCCTGTGCAGCGTGGTGGCCGACGCGGTCCGCGCGGGCGAGCGCAGCGACGAATATGCCTATTTCCCGGCGGAGATACGCGACCCCTATCGCGCGCGCCGGCGCAAGGTCGGCTTTGACCTTTTCGCCATCTATGGCGTTGGGCTCGACGATCATGCCGGCCGGCAGGAGGCGCTGCTGCGCAACTTTGATTTCTTTGGCGCTCCGGTAGGGTTGTTCTTCACGATGGAGCGCGACTGGGGCTATGGCGCGTGGATCGACATGGGCAACTTCATGACCAATGTCATGACGCTGGCGCCGGCCTTCGGCCTCGCGACCTGCCCGCAGCAGGCCTGGGCGGAATATGGCGCGGCGGTCCGCCAGGTGCTGGCGGTGCCGGACGATCATGTGATCGTCTCCGGCATGGCGCTCGGCATTCCGGACCCTCATGCGCCGGTCAACACCCTGGTGACGGAACGCGTCGCCACCAGCGAATTCGTCCGCTATTACCGTTGAGCCTGGAACTTTTAAGCGGGATCGAGCGCCTTTGCGTTACGAGCGAGTAGCATGGCGGGCGTATCCGCTCGCCAGCTACCGCAGGCGATAGAGATCAACATGATCGACATTTGCATGGCTGAATGAGACGGTATTCTTCTCAGAGCCTGATTCGAAATTATCAGCTGGTATTTCATGATCTTGCGATGCGACGGGCATAGAGTTGGATCGAGGCGATG
>NZ_JBANRK010000035.1:0-15249 GCF_037860795.1 Sphingobium mellinum
TTGCCTCGACAGCCCGACGCATCTTTTTCGTTTCAATAATGACGTTGTGAGGGATTTGGACCTTGCCCTGCCTTGACCTCAGGGCGAGCGCAAGGCAACTCAACCATCGCGAAGGCAAGCGGACGAAGCATGCACATGACGATTGTTAGGGCAAAGTGATAGTATGGCGACCTCATTTCTGCGTACCCCGAGATCCGGCCGCACAAGCAATGACTTCCTGATACGCGCACGCGCACCGCTTAGGCTGGGCTTGGCCGGCGGCGGCTCTGACGTGTCGCCCTACTGCGATGAATATGGCGGCGCGATCCTCAACGTAACGATCGATAAGTTCGCCTATGCCACGGTTCAGCCCCGATCCGACGATATGGTCGAATTTCGGTCCAGCGATCTGGGTGTGACGGAAACATTCAATGTCGGCGCTGAACCGGCAGCAGATAGCCGCCTCAAGCTCCACTACGGTGTCTACCGCCGGATCATGGATGAATTCAACGGAGGAAGCCGAATACCGCTCACGCTCACTACAGAGGTGGAAGCACCGCTGGGTTCCGGCCTCGGATCCTCCTCATCGCTCGTAGTGGCGATGGTGCTGGCTCTTAGCGAACTCGTCGCGGTTCCCCTGGGCGAATATGACCTCGCTCGCCTCGCTTATTCCGTCGAGCGGAATGATCTCGGGCTCGCCGGTGGCAAGCAGGACCAGTATGCCTGCGCCTTTGGCGGATTCAACTTCATGGAGTTTTACGCGAACGACCGCGTCGTGGTGAACCCACTTCGCATTCGCCCGGACATCCATAATGAGATAGAATCGTCGATCCTACTGGTATTTACAGGCCGCTCGCGCCAGTCGGCCAACATCATAGACGCTCAGGCGAAATCCATAAGCAGCGGCGGAAAATCGCTTGAGGCAATGCATCAACTCAAGCTCGAAGCAACGCTGATGAAGGAGGCGCTGCTGTTCGGCAATATGCCGGAAGTCGGCCGAATTCTGGCACGCGGTTGGGAAGCAAAGAAGCAAACTTCCGCCGCCGTTTCTTCGCCCGAAGTTGAGAAGCTGTTTGATATCGCCCTGTCGAACGGCGCGTTGGCGGGCAAATTGTCGGGTGCTGGTGGCGGTGGCTTCGCCATGTTTTTGGTCGATCCCACGCGTCGCAGTCAGGTTGCGCATCTGATCAACGAACACGCTCTTGGGCAAACCGAAACCTGCCGCTTGATTGTCGAGGCCGCAACGAGTTGGGAGTATCCTCGGTGGGCGTGAACGGTTCAGTCCTCGTCGTCGGAGCAAAGGGATATGTTGGCGCCGCGGTCATCGCCGAGGCGGGCCGTCGCGGACTCATGACTGCAGGTACGTCATCTTTGGGCGGGAATGATCTATTATCCCTGGACCTGGCTCATGCAGAGAAGTTCGACTATCAAGCAATTTCGAAAGATTGTACGGTCGTTTTGACCGCTGCGGTCTCCAGCCCGGATCACTGCTCCAATAACTACGACAATGCCTATGCCATCAATGTCACTGGCACGACGCATTTCATAGAGCAAACGCTTGCGCGAGGCGCGCATGTCATTTTTCTTTCATCCGATGCTGTCTATGGCGAAGCGCCTTTGCCTGTCGACGAAGACGCCCTTTGCAGGCCGGTCGGCACCTACGCCGAAATGAAACTAGAGGTGGAACGCCGCTTTTATGGCGATCCGGGCTTCAAGGTCTCGCGGCTTTCCTATGTCTTCTCACGACAAGACAAGTTCACGCGCTACCTACTCGATTGTGCCGCGAATGGCAGCACGGCCGACATATTCCATCCGTTTGCGCGCAACGTGATCCACCGCGAGGATGTAGTAGACGGCCTTCTCGCACTGCATGCCCGTTGGGAGAGTACGGAGAGTGTGATCAATTTCGGCGGGAGCCGCTCGGTTTCCCGGCTGGACATCGCACGAGCCATCAAGCGCCTGGTTGCCCCACAGCTTGACATTCGGGAGATTTCTCCCAGCCCTGATTTCTTCAAAGACAGGCCGCGGGAAATCCAGCTCGTGTCCACCCGGCTTGAGTCTCTTCTCGGACGACCCTTACGGTCGATCGTTCAAGCAATCCAAATAGATTTTAACATCGGAGATCGTTGATGGCATCGAAGGCGCTCATTACGGGCATCACCGGAATGGTGGGATCTCACCTTGCGGATTACCTGTTGGCAAACACGGACTGGGAAATCTATGGCCTGTGTCGGTGGCGCAGCCCGCTGACTAACATTCATCATCATATCCCGCGCATCAACGCAAAGGACCGGATGCATCTACTCTATGGAGATCTCCGGGACTCCCTGTCGCTCGATCAGGTAGTGCGTGACAGCAAACCAGACTACGTCTTCCATCTCGCAGCGCAGAGTTATCCCAAGACCAGCTTCGACGCGCCGATTGAGACCTTCGACACAAATATCGAAGGGACCGAACGCTTACTCGCCGCTCTGCGGCGGCATGCCCCTGAGTCCGTGATCCACGTATGCGCGTCTTCGGAAGTCTTTGGTCGCGTGCCGAAAGAAAAGCTGCCCATTGACGAGGAATGCACCTTCCACCCCGCATCGCCATATGCGATCTCCAAGGTGGGAACGGACCTCATCGGCCGCTATTATGGCGAGGCCTATGGCATGAAGGTCATGACCACGCGCATGTTCACCCATACCGGCCCACGCCGCGGCGACGTGTTCGCCGAGAGCACCTTCGCAAAGCAGATCGCTCTCATCGAAAACAATCTGATCCCGCCGGTTGTGAAGACTGGCAATCTCGACTCTCTGCGCACTTGGGCAGACGTGCGGGATGCGGTGCGCGCATATTACATGCTCGTTACGGTCGAGCCAACGCCGGGTGCCTATTACAATATCGGCGGCGATCACGTCGCTTCGGTGCGTGAAATGCTCGACACTTTGTTGTCCTTTTCGAAGGTCAAAAACATAAGCGTGGAAACCGACCCGGAACGGCTCCGCCCGATCGATGCCGACCTTCAGGTTCCCAACATCAGGAAGTTCCAGGATCATACCGGTTGGAAGCCCGAAATTTCCTTTGAAAAGACAATGGGGGACTTGCTCGAATATTGGCGGGAGCGGGTGGCGCGCGAGGGCAACTTCCTGACTCGCTGATTCTCATGTGGCTTCATGACAACGACCGCGCAGTGATCGAAAGACAGGAACACCGTGCGGCGACCAGAGCGATAAGGCGGGGTGGTCGCCATTGCCTTGCCCTGTGGCAACGGTTATGCCCGCTCTATAGCCCATCTACTGGACGGTCACCCTTGCCTATCTATATCAAGCCTACTGCTGGCCGCCGAGGTCTTAGGTTTACCGCCAGAAAATGGGCGCTCCTTGCCTGTGCGATGCCTGCCTTGCTGTCAGGATGCTCCTTTGTTCCAGCAGGCGGCCCGGGGTCCGGCACCATCAACCGCAGCGCAGACCGCATGGTCGGCGAAAACCCCATTCGCATCATTGACCTTGACGCTACCGTGGCCAAAAGGGTTGCAGCCAGCACGGTTCAGGCGAGCTTTTCTGATACCTTAGGTGATGGCACGCCTGTCGGGTCGCTTATCGGCCGAGGCGACATCGTGAACGTGGAACTCTGGGAAGCACCCCCGGCGGTGCTGTTCGGTGGAGGCATTGTCAATCTGGGGTCTGGGGCAACAGCGAGTCCGCGTTCACAATTGACCGAACAGATGGTCGATCCCGAAGGCAAGATTTCCATCCCGTTCGTGGGACTTGTCCAGGCCGCCGGTCGCACGCCCACCCAGTTGGGCCAGGCGATAGAGAAAGGCTTGGCCGGCAAGGCTCACGCGCCGCAAGCGTTGGTGAAGATCATCACCAGCGCCTCCCGAAGCGTGACCGTGATGGGCGAAGTGAACAACAGTTCACGTGTAGCCCTGACACCCAAAGGTGAACGCCTGCTTGATGTGCTGGCAAGCGTAGGCGGAACCCGGCAGCCGGTCGGGAAAATGACCGTTCAAGTGACGCGTGACAGCCGCACGGTTTCCATGCCGCTGGAGCGCGTCATTGCCAATCCACCGGAAAATATCCGCCTTCAGCCCGACGATCTCGTGACCGCGCTCTACCAGCCATACAGCTTTACCGCCTTGGGCGCTACCGGCCGCAATGAAGAGATTCCCTTCGAAGCTACTGGTATCACTTTGTCTCAGGCACTTGGCCGCGTTTCTGGGCTGCAAGACATGCGGGCAAATGTATCGGGCGTCTTTATCTTTAGAATGGAGTCCCCAGCAGCGCTGGGCAGCGACGCCGGTGGGGAAAAGATACCGGTCATCTATCGCATCAATCTTCGGGATCCCGTACTATTTTTTGCCGCCCAGAATTTTCCTATACGCAATCAGGACATCCTGTACGTCTCCAACGCGCCACTCGCCGATCTCCAGAAATTCGTCAACGTGATTGCATCATCCGTTCTACCGGTGGTGACAGTCTCCACGATCGTGCCATGATAACTGCCTTACACCTGCTAATGTTTCCACCTGACTTGACCGAAGCAGGCATGGCATCATGATCACGCTGGAATCGGTCACCAAGCTTTACGATACCCGTCGCGGTCCCAAGACCGTGTTGGATAATATCAACCTATCCATAGAAAAGTCGGAGAAAATCGGCATTCTAGGCCGGAACGGCGCCGGAAAGTCGACGATGATCCGGATCATCAGCGGCGCAGAACGGCCGACACAGGGAAAGGTTCACCGAAGCATGTCGGTGTCCTGGCCACTTGCGTTCGGCGGAGCCTTCCAGACAGGTCTGACAGGAGTGGACAATATCCGCTTCATCTGCCGGGTTTATGGCGTCAGTACCAAGGACAAGATCGAGGTCGTCGACAACTTTGCGGAACTTGGTGCTTATCTGTACGAACCATTGCAAAATTATTCCTCAGGCATGCTATCCCGTCTCGCGTTCGGCATTTCCATGGCGGTGGATTTCGACTGCTTCTTAATCGACGAAGTCGTCGCTGTTGGCGACGCCCGTTTCCAAGAAAAGTCTCGCACGGAGCTCTTTGAAAAACGCCGGCACAAAGCCATGATCATTGTATCACATGATCCAGGCTTTATTCGTGAGCATTGCAGCCGCGTCTATGTTCTAGAAAATGGAAAGATTAGCAGCTTCGTGGACGTAGATGAAGCATATCATTTCTATCACAGAATACTTTTGCTCGAATGATTGTAGCGAAGCGTATGACGATATGGACGGAATTATACCGATGAAGTTCAATATTTGGCGTAAGTTGCGGGCGATCCGATCCTTTGGGAAGGAAGCGCACTACACGTTGATAGGGCACCGTGATCGGGAAATCCGTAGGGACATTGACGAATTGCGCGGAGCTATAGCCACATTGCAGCTCGAGCGCTTCATTCAGGAATGTGCCAATCCTCACAGTGGAGCCGAACTCGCAGTTATTACGTGCCTACCACCAGACGAAACAGGCATTGCACGCTTTTCCGAAAGCCACTTGTCGGTTTGGCCGGAAGACGTCGACATCTACACCCACATCACCGATCCTTCCAAGATCGTTCATGCAATGCGTATCATATCCGGTAAGAATTCAGGTGCCAACCTCTTCTCGTTGGAAAGCTTATCCTTCAATCATCTCCGGCGCCCCTATCGCAACATCGTGTTTGTCATCGGCAATTCAGACCATAACGTAGTGTTATTGAAAGCACTCAAAAATTTTATTGAGGGCTTCGGATCGGAGAGTGTCCACTGTTATCTTCATGACCCCGCATGCTTTAACGTCACGCGTCACGTCCTCGGCCTAACCGAACAGGCATTTGCGACGCGACTCGCGGAACTGCATGGAAGGAAAGTTAAAGACATCGTTGGCAGCAACAAACATGTATTCGATTGTTTTATCGATGCTGGGATATTCGGGCCGCGAATTATTTCTCATATGTTCGGTGTACGCAGTTTCATTGTCAACAGCTTGGCCGCAAAAGAGATGATTCTCTCGAATTGCGGCGATCAAGCCCTGCATGTTGGGGTGTTATACCATCCGGTTTTCGAGTTGGAGAAGGGGGTTGATCCCGAATTAGGCGAATCCGAAAGTAGTGGCGAGTTGATAATCGGCTCCTACGGCTGCCCAAGCCTCAATAAATTGACGGACGTTGTAATACATGCTTGCCAAATTTTGGTAAACGAAGGCCGAAACGTGCGCCTCATTCTATCTGGTTATGGCAGCAAGGTGTATTTAGATCGTCACTTCGGCAATGAACCACCTTCCTGGATAGACGGTCGGCACCATTCTAATGAAGCCGATTTCCAGCACGATATGGTTGAATGCGATATCGCGATTCAGCTTCGGAAGCATAATCTCGGTGAAAGTAGTGGTGTCGTTCCCACTTTGCTTAAGATGAAAAAAACCGTGATCACATCGCCTATCGGCGCATTCACAGCTTATGGTGATGCAGTCGTGTATTTTGATGGCGATGCCACAGCTTTAGCTGACCTGTTGCGACAGAATGTGCGCGTTTCGGTGGAACGCATTCATGATTTCGTCTCGACACATGGGGTGGAACAGTTCAACGATGCTTTTCGGGTCATATTGAATCACAACAATGGGATTACGCCACTTCCTACGCCAGCATTGAATATTGCAGCAAACCCCAAGGTTTCGGAGGCGGCATCCTGATGCCTTCCATTCGACAACTCGTCATTCTGGCGGGCGGCAAGGGCACGCGTCTTGGAGAGCATGCCCGGTCCACCCCGAAGCCTATGATGGCGATTACCGAGCAGAGGGTATTTCTTGATTACATCATAGAAAATGCGGCCCGGCAGGGCTTTGTCGACATTTTGATTGTCGCGGGCCATCTGGGGGATCAGATATCCGCGCGCTACCATCATGCCCACTGCAACGGCGCCAATATCTCGGTTTTCGTTGAGCCCGAAGCGCGCGGGACAGCGGGTGCCTTGACATTTATAGGCGAGCGGCTTGCCGGCGCCTTCCTTGTGACAAACGGCGATACTTTCTTCGACATCAACTTTCGCGCGCTTGCGTCAAAACTTGAAGGTTCGCCGCATTTCGATGCCGCGATTGCGCTGCGGACCGTTGAAGATGTCGGCCGCTACGGATCTGTGGAAGCAAACATAGCTGGCCTCGTCACCGAATTCAGGGAAAAGGACGAGAGCAGGCTTGGACAGCAAGGCGTCATCAACGGTGGCGTTTATGCGATCCGTCATCGGGCGCTGTCAACGATCTCGAAATATCCTGCATCTATCGAAACTGATCTTTTTCCGTACCTTGTAAAGGCAGGTACATTGGGTTCGGTGCGCGTCGAGGGATATTTCATCGACATAGGCCTTCCTGAAACTCTTGAACGCTGTCGGATTGAGCTACCCCGCCGTCGTCGCGCCGCCCTCTTCCTGGACCGTGATGGAGTATTGAACCGAGACATCAACTATTTGCACAGACGCGAAGATTGGCAATGGATCGATGGCGCAAAGGAGGCCATTCGAGCCGCCAACGATGCGGGGCATGCCGTAATCGTTATAACCAATCAAGCGGGGATCGGACGTGGCAAATACCGTGAATGCGACGCGGTTTCCCTTCATGCCTGGATGCAGGAAGAACTTCACGCATTTGGCGCATTTGTCGATGCGATATACCTCTGCCCTTACCATCCTGATGCGGTAGCAGAAGCATATCGAATCCAGGTCCCGTTCGACCGCAAGCCGGAACCCGCCATGCTTCTGCGCGCTGCGCGACAGCATGATCTGGATCTCTCGCGCTGCCTGTTCGTCGGTGACCAATCCAGCGACGCTGCTGCGGCCGACGCTGCGGGGGTTACTTTTCTCCATTTCAATGATGGGAATCTGCACCGGAAAATTCTGAGCGACGAAAAGGGCCATGCACTATTTGCCGCTTCTACCTGATCAAACAGGACTCCCGTTTAAGATAATTGCGCTGCGGCGGGCGAATCTCGACATGCTCACGCAAAAAACGCTGCGCCATCCAATAAGCCCGAACCTACTAAACTATTACCGATGGTGACCACATCAACGATCAATGTTACAGGAGGCGCATGAGAAAGCTGACAAAATTGGTCCATCGGCTGAAAACGGCCAACACGGAATTACCAGGCAATCCAACTAGCGGGGCAAGCGTGATCAAAGACTCAGAGGATCAACCCGGCGGCCTGACGCTTGAAGACAGAGAACTGATTGGCTTCATCGAGACGCTGGACAAGAGATTGGCTTCTCTCGAGCATGATCTTTGGGTTGCTCAAAGGCAAATGGCCGAGATCATTGATAAAGAAGGCCATAAATGATAAAATTGCGCCCGAAGTTGCCAGCGAACCGGACGCTTTTGGCTGATCTGCTCAATCAGCAGATTAAACGGCTTACTGCGCTCGAACGCGAGATCACCAATTTGATGGCTTCTCTCGATGAGCGCAGGCAGAAACGCTGACACGAGTTCCTGATAAGAGAACCATCATGCAGAAGATCCATATCGTTTCGGTGATGCAGCCGGACAATCTTTGGTGCCGCAATCATACGCTCCTCATGACTCGAGCATTGTGCGAGAGTTACGACGTCGTCATTCTCTCCGACAAGTTGTTTCCTCTGACAGAAGAGGAAATGGATTTCTTTCCAGAAGGACGGGCGCCGATCCTTCAGAACATATATGCTTACTTCCAGTATGATCGCGCTGAAGATGATTTCATACTATATCAGCTGGCGAACAACGATCACTTTGGATGGATTGCAGAGTGTTTTCTCCGCCATCCTGGCACAGTCCTTATGCATGACATCAGTTTATTCTGGTTGCTCTGCCAAACTACTGGACTGAAGCATACGTTCATCGAAGAGGAAATCGGCATATCCAATGCGATCATGCTTAAAAATTCTCTTGACTGGAACAAGCCGCGCCTCGCCGCGACCGGCGTGCATGCTGCTTATTTCAATCGAGCCATCCTCCAATATGCCTCAGGGATAATTACACATTCACCATATCAGGCAGAAAATTTCCGCAGAAAATTCCCTGATCTCCCGGTGCATAGTGTCCCGTTGATCCCGAACTTCCTTCATCCGCTGACGCCGCTGGACGACCGCAGGGATCTAGCTCAACATCGCGCCGAACTCGGCATTACTGAAAAGACGATCACCTTCGGCGTAATGGGCTTTCAGGCGTTTCATAAGCGCCTTCCCGAACTGCTGGAGGGATTTTGCAGGCTGGAACCCGATGCCGATGTGAAATTGTTGCTTGTCGGCAAATGGGATGCGGAAGTCCGTAAGCAGTGCGCGAAGAGCATTACTGAACTGGAGCGTCGCGGCTGGGTGCTACTGGTTGACCGCTATGTGCCCGAAGTGGAATTAGAAACATTCATTGCGATAAGCGATGTGGTCGTCAACTTCCGCTATCCCACGGCTGGTGAAAGCAGTGGCATTGCTTGCCAAGCTCTCGCCGTTGGCGTTCCACTTCTGGTGAACAAGATTGGATCCTTTGTGGATCTGCATGAAGACAGTGTCATTCGGGTTCCATTCGCTGTCGATGGCGCAGAGGACGATGCAGTGGCCGAGGTTCTGCGTAACATCACGCGCAATCCAGAGTTCTTGAGAGAAAAGCAGCGAGCGGCCCGCGCGAACGTCTCATTTTATAGAATGCAGCGCTATAGTGCGGACTATTGCCGGATCGTCGCGGAACAGATGCACAATTACGTCACCCGCCGCAGCAAGGCGGTCGAGCGCCTAGCCATCCGCCGAGAAAACGACGCTTGGTTCCCCAAGAAACGCGCGAGCGGCGGCCATGTGGCAGTTATTCTTGAAAGCAACGGAAAAGGCATTTCCCTTACAAACCCTCTAATGGGCGATCGCGAAATACTCTCGATCGTTCACCGGGAAATGCGACGCTCCGACGGGAAAAGGCCGGAACTGAACGGAGCCTTGCAGTTGTCCATGCTGAATGCCATCGGCCAGCCCCTGAACGTGCTTGAGCCGGGCCTTGATCTCTCAAGCTATTCCAGCCTTTGCCTGACGTGCTTACCTAGCGGCGGCAAAGACGAACTGAAATCGCTGATTGACATCATATCCACTTTGCCAATTGGCGCCCGTGTGATCGTCCCTGAGGCGTTTTTGGATTTCATAGCGATGGGGCAAGGATTTCTTGAGGCAGGCCTAGGCAAGAACGTGAATGACTATATGAATACGCTTCTACTGGAAGATAAATACGCTGCTGAAGTGAGCATCTATCACTACGGACTGCATATCCTTGAAGACCTGCACCTTGTGGATCAGCGTTTCTTGGTCCTGCGGTACGGATCTACCGTGCATACAAGCACCTGAGCGCGCCCCTCCAGATGCGTAGCCGGAGGCATCTCACTCTGGCCATCATGGAAGGTTCAGCATTGTAAGTGGACGGGGCATGATCGATGTCACTTGCCCAAGGGCAGGGACCATCGGTAGGATGATATTGCAATTTCCGTCACTGGTAGCGCCAGAGAAGAGGTTTTGATGACAACCCCACCCTTTTCCAGGGTCTTTGATTTCTCACGGACCGATCAAGCAATGACATTGAAGGGTTTCTTCGGAACCGAAAGGACCGGTCGGTGGAGTGATGGGGCCATCGCGCATGCTCTACTCCATAATGAAACCGATTGGCCACAGGCGTTAGCAATCGAGATTGAAGCATCACCTTTCGTGCCGAACGATGTGGGCAGACAATCCGTTGCGATCAGCGTAAATGGCGCAAAGGTGGGCGATTTCGCATTTGAGCGACATCTCGAGCGCGTTCGGCTGGACATACCCATCTCCCTTGATCGAACCGCTGCCAATAAGCCGTTAGAAATTGATTTTGAAATAGATAAACCTTCAAAGCCGGCCAATCGAGACATGAGCGAGGACACTCGCGATCTTGGTTTGTTCGTCTTCAACATCAAGGTTAACGGGCGCGAGGCCTCTGGGCGGCAAAATGCGGGCAATCCCTATAAGGGGCTACCGGAACATCAGTTTTGGCGCCGCTCGATTTCTGCGGTCGAGAGTTTCCGGGTCGATCCGGTCACAAATCCGCGTTTCCGGATTTCGCAGAACGCGCGGGTAGGCACTGCCGGCAGTTGCTTCGCCCAACATATATCAAGACGCATCTCCGCCGCCGGCTTCAACTATTTCGTCACCGAGAAGGGCGAAATGTTGGATGAACGCGAACGGGCTCCCAATAATTATGGTACCTTTTCTGCCCGGTACGGCAATATATACACTACAGTGCAACTGCTTCAGTTGTTTGATGAAGCTTTCGGAATGCGGACGCCGGCCGAAACGGCATGGATCCGCCCCGATGGCCGGTTTGTCGATCCTTATCGGCAGCAGGTCCAGCCCAACGGCTTCGCCAGCGAAGAGGCTGTACTGGCTGACCGGCGAAGCCACCTGGCGGCGGTTCGTCGCCTATTCGAGGACACCGACATCTTCGTCTTTACGCTCGGCCTGACAGAGACTTGGCAATCCAAGGAGGACGGCTCAGTTTTTTCGGCCGCGCCAGGTGTCGTGGGGGGGGGCTGGGATGCCGACAGGTATGAGTTCATCAATCTGGATCTCGAACAAACCTATGGTGCGCTCGAAGAATTCCTCGACAAGTTTCACGCGATCAACCCAAATGCCAAGGTGTTGCTGACGGTTTCACCCGTCCCGCTCATCGCAACCTATGAGCCGCGTTCGGTGCTGGTTTCCACGGTGTACAGCAAATCAGTATTGCGGGTCGCCTCGGAAAAAGCGTTGAAGCGGTTCGACTGGGTAGACTATTTTCCGTCTTTCGAGATCATCACGGGAAGCTCATCAGGAGGCCTCTATTATGAGGCGGATTATCGTGAAGTGAATATGCGCGGGGTGTCTCATGTAATGCGGTGCTTCATGAGACACTATATCGAGGGATCAGAAACAGAAGCCCCAGAATTGTCACGCGAGATCGCTACAAACTCTTCTATGTCGACGATCATCTGCGATGAAGAAATTTTGGATAAGGTACGGAATTGATGTTAGCTATGGAAAAATGGTTAGTCATCTCGGCGTGTCAAACTGTCGGCCTTGCCAATTGCATCCAGTCATTGGTCCCAGACGTGCTTGTCACGGGGATTGATTTTGCTCAATTCAATTCTGACCCCAAGCGTTTCGGAAACGAAATGAGCAGTTACAGCAAACTGTTCATCAATCCCGGCGTTTCTGACCTTCTACCAGCCGACGAAATTGACAAGATCGCAGATCATGTTGCCGCACCGGCAGTCTTTTTCCGCGCTTATCATCCCGATTTAGTCTATTTGGAGCGGGACGGAAAAGTGCTGTTAGGCCCATTAGGTGATTATCATTCAGCAATTGCCTATGCCTGTTATATGAATGGGATGAGCATCTCCGACACTTTACGCCATTTCAACGGCAGCTTTTACGAACGGTGCGGGTACATGTCCATATGGGTATCGGAAAGAGACCGATTGATCAGGGAAATGGCTGATTCCGGCATAGACATTGCCGATCCCATTCGCCGTTGGGGTCGGGATCACCCATTTATGCACAGCTCAAATCATCCGCGAATTCATGCGCTTCACGATGTCGCAAAAGAGCTGGTACGCATGCAGGGCAGGACCCCGATCTCCGGCGGCATTATACCGCACGACAACTTGCAGCTTGCCCCACATTTCGCAATCTATCCCGAAATCGGTGAAGAACTGGGCGTAGAAGGTAGCTACATATTTAAGAACGACACGTATCGGCCCATTGACCTTAACGAGTTTATTATAAAATCGTTTGAGGTATATGATAGCGATCCTCGCAATCCGATCGTTCCCCACCCACATTATAAGAGTTATGTCGATTCTGTATCGAAGCACCTCTAAGGGTATTAGATAAGCATAAGCCTTCGGGACTTGGGCGATGCCCTATAGAGAAGAGGTTATTTTTGTATTTTGCGCATGTGGACTAGCGCCACGAGCATGAACAGCATATTCACCGCGGTAACATATACCAGGTCATAGTGGGCATGGACCTTTGATCCAAAAAAGCCATCTCGTAGCAGCTCCGTGCCACTTACCTGCGGCAGCAGCAACAGATAAGGCTGCACGCCTACCGGCGTAGCGTCTACCAGAAACGCGGCTCCTCCAAAGGGAAACATGAGGTAGGATGCCGGATGCCAAAGCTTTTCGACAATTTCGTATTTCTCGGAAAGAGTGCCCAGCAGCATTGCGAGCGATGCACCGAACCAGATGAGATATGCCCAACCCGCCATGACCTTGAGGAGATTCTCCGGAGGATCCACCCACCCTATCGCCATGAATAGCAGGCTGAGCGCTATGAATGACATGGTCGTCCCGATCGCCTCGAGCAAAATGCGGGAAAGATAGATATCGATTGCGCGCACATTGTTGTGATGCATCAACGCTTCGTTGATCGTGATGGCGAACATGCAGCGCGCAGGCATGTTCCGCCACACCAGCAGGCTCGAATAGCCGGTCAAGGCAAATGCCTCGATGGGTATTTCCGCGCCGTGCAGTGCCTTCATGAATGTCCACAGCGCCGTCACGCCGATGGTGAAAATCATCGGCTCGACGAACAGCCAAAGGAAGCCGATATTGTGCCGCCCGTAACGCGTCAGCACCTCACGCATGAGAAGGGCGTGAATCACTCTCCACTGGATGCGGAGTGAGCGGAAGAAGCTTTGAAACGTTGCGGCGTGCTGCACGGTCAGTCCCGATGTTCGCGAATGCCGGCGACAACCATGCGGCCTAGCGCCCAAAGCACGAGCGAAAACAGCAGCACTGAAGCTACCCCCCGCAGTTTGCGAGGCTCTGCTGCCTCATCAGGCAGGTTGGGCCGATAGAGCGTTTCGATATAAGATTGCTTCTTGTCTGCGGCGTTGCGAGCTTCCTGAAGCGCATTCAAGGCAATGGTATATTCCTTTTCCGCCAGCGTATTGGCGAGTTGCAGACGCTGGTATTCGATGCCGCGCGTCGCCATAGAATTGCGGTTGCCGGTCAGTTTGCCCTGCTCCTCGGCCACCCCCTGATTCAACGCCGCGATGCGGTACTCTATCTCCTTAACCTGCGGATTATTGGGCGCTATGGACCGCAGTTCGGACAATTGCGTACGAGCTGCCACTAACTCACCCTGCAGCTTGGTGATCAGTTCGATGCTAGCGGAGGCCTGCCGCTCGGGATCAATGACACCTTGTCTATTGCGATAGGCAGCAAGCGCGATAGAACTTTGCTGTAGTCGTGCCTGCGCTGCCTCGGCCTCCTTCCTCGACAAGCCAATCATATCGGCGCGTGCGCGCTCATTTAGCTGATTAACCACTTTCTCGGCCTGCTTCATGAGCTTCACGTTGATATTTTGGGCATCCGAAGGGGTGAAAGCGCGAACACGAACCGTCGTAATCGACGTGGAACGGTCATGTTCAATCTGAACCATATCGACGAAGTAACGATAAAGATCCTCGAATGTACCGTTCAAGCCAAAAGAGTTGAATCGGTTGAAAATTGAAATTTGCGGTCGAGTGTATGCCTTCTTGATATAATCTTTCTCATCGAGATAGCTCAAAGCAGAGCGAGAAATCATATAGGCCCGCGCAGCATAAGCATTCTCATCGTTACTGGAAGAAACTCCTGCACCTAAGATGAGTCCGAGACCATTGATCTTTGGCGTATCCGAATTACGAATAACAAAACTAGATTCTGACACGTATATGTCGGACGCCAGAACGCAGTAGTATAACGTCGACAATACAAGAGGCAGCGAAACTATTAAATGAAATGAAACGCCGATATTCTTGAATTTCTTCAAGCCATCCGACAATAAACGCTTACTTTTCAATTTGTCATCCCACAAGGCAATTGCCGATATACGTTTTTGCAGCATTGGTTCGATTTCCTCCCTCTGCTGGCGGCGTTCCGCGAGGGTCAATAGCGACTTTTCCAGCGCAAGCAAAGAAACTATGCGGAACCCACGTGTGGATCGGCGTCATCTAAATCGCGCTTCATAACATAAGGCCTTTTTTGGTCGGGAACGTCATTTACCGCGAATATGGTCGTCTTCGCAGTCGATACGGGGTCGCTGCATGATGGCAAATCTGATCTGATAGATCGGTCGTAAGGCAAACGAGCTTCGTTCGGGCACCGAGGGTCCACGTTCATCGGGCAATGCCGGCAAGGACGTCGGCGAGTTTCTCCAGGCTGCAGACTGCATTCCGGGATCGCGATGAGCGCGATATCGGAATCTTGGTCACCGGCAGGAAAAACTGGCTGTGCAGTGATACTGCCACGGGCTT
>NZ_JBANRK010000036.1:0-13572 GCF_037860795.1 Sphingobium mellinum
GCCTTCCTCTACGCCGCCGCTGCCCTGGTCCTCATCAGGCGCATCGCTCGTTACGCATGAGATTCAAGACGGGCTCTAAGAGGACAAGCCGTCGCAAGTTCGAAGGGAGGGCAGACGAGATTTTCTATTGCCTCGGTGATCAGGTCGGCAAGGCCGGTGATGGCTCGATGGGCTGACGGAAGGGTCATGACGCCCACGAAATAGGTGGGCAGTTCAATGCTTTTCAGGTCGACTGCGGAAAAGCGGTGTCCCAGAAAAGCCGAGGATCGACAGGTGAGGGCGAGCCCCGCCTCGACAGCGACGCGCAGGGTGGAGAGGTTGGATGTTTCGACGATGGTCTGATAGGGGTGCCCGGCCGCCTCCAGCGCGGCCACCGCGCAGTCGCGGGCAAGGCAGGGCTTGGTCATGAAGGCGAGTGGAAGCGTCTCGCGCTCGGCAAGCGTGGGATCGCCCAGCCAGACCATGCGCGCCGGCGCGACGGTATATTCATCTTCCTTAACCGAATGATAGACTGCAATGTCGATCAGGTGGGCCGTGAACAACTCCCTGATCTCGCCGGAATTGCCGACCCTGATCTGCAGTTCGGCCCCGGGGTTCAACTGGACGAAACGGGCCAGGACGCCGGAAAGGATCTCATCCCCGAAATCCTGAACGACGCCGATGCGCACCGGACCGTTCAAACCGGCGCGATCCAGGCTTTCCACCGCCTGATCGTTCAGTTCCAAAATGCGGCGGGCAAGTTCCAGCAGTCTTTCGCCGGACGAAGTGAGGACCAGCGCGCCCTGTTCCCGACGGAAAAGGGGAACCTGAACGATTTCCGACAGACGTTTCATTTGCAGGCTGAGCGCGGATTGGGTCAGGAAGATTTTTTCGGTGGCGCGAACGATCGAGCCGGTGTCCGCGATCGCCACGAAACTTCGCAGCAAATTGGTCGGAAGATTCACCTGCATCACTCATCCTCACATCAGGCCATTGTGGCTCTATTGCCGGTTTATCCAGCCGGTTGTCAAAGTGCCCTGATGCGTTCTCCTTCAACTCCTGAGCAATTCGAAACCCGGCCCCCGTCGATGAACGGGCCGCGCGGCCCATATCTAAGACCTTCTCTTTCTAGATAGAAAATGCAGGGCGGGCAAGCATGGCAATGAGCCATCCCAACAATGGGACGGCTTGCCGGGCCGGCAAAGCGAACCGCCCGGGGCCTTTTCAAGGCCGAAGGCGATCGGCAGGTGGTTAAGCGCGAACCGGCGTCCGGTTATGACACGGCGTGCAGCTTGTCTGGCTAGCGCGCCAGACCGAACGAAGGCGCGTCAGATTATCTGGCCGAGCCGTCCAGAGCGACGAACGGCGTGCCCGCCTGCGCACCCCTCATATGGAGCGGGTGGGGCCGGAGCGGCCGGCAGATACCGCAGGATTGGATTGGCCTAGCCGGCCTGCGTCACGGCGGCCCAGGGAGCCGGGGCGCCCGCGGCTTCCAGCTTGAGCGCCACGGCGACATCCGGGCGGTCCGTATTGCGCAGCACGCTCGCGCTCCAGTGAGGGAAACGGGAGCAGTCGAGTTCCAGCTTCTGGGCCCAGCGCCACGCTACGATGCTGAATATGTCGGCAGGACCGAAAGTGCCGCCATTGAGAGCGTCACGGTTCTGCGCAATCCTGCCATCCAGTTCCGCAAAGGCTGTCGTGAGGCGCTGCCTGCCAGATACCTTGAGGCTTTCCTTGACGTCCGCGTCCTCGGTGAACCGCTCGCCACGAAAGCATTGCGCGACATGGACGTGGACGGTGTTGGAAAACCAGCACAGCAATTCCATCGTCTGCCCGAGCAGTAACGGATCGCCCATCGGCAGAATGTCGGAACTGCTATAGCGCGCCGCAAGATAGGTGAGGATGGCGTTGAGTTCCGTGATGGTGGTTCCATCGGCAGACAGCGCCGGGACCCTGCCGTGAGGATTAATTGCCAGAAACGCTTCGTCGCGTTGGTCGCCGGCGCCGAGGTTGAGCGATACCAACTGATAATCCGCACCTGTCTGCTCTATCGCCCAGAGGGCGACCAGGGCGCAGCTGCCCTGCGCACCATAAAGTATCAAGGACATCCAAAGACCTCTCTAGAATTACGCGCAGAGCTACCATGCTTATCGTCGGCCGCTTGCGCCCCGCAATCCACACCCCTGCGTCCATGCTGATGATAACTCGGCTCATCAAGTTCAAACGACTATTCGTAAATGCGTCATGAGCTTTGCTCATCTTGTCACCTTAAGGTAGCGGGAATGCAAAACAGGCGACGGAAGCCGCGCCTGGACGGCGGTTGAGAAAACCCAACATGCGATATGAGCAAATCTCGATTGCCGGGACTTGCCAGCTTGTCCAAAAGCCCGCCCATGCTGACTAAAAGGGAGCTGTGGCCTTCGATGCGCCCCGTCCGACCGAGGCTGATCCCGCCTCAAACCAGTCCCGTAATGGCAGCTGATCTCTTCTGCGAGCTTTACGAACCCGAAAAGACCCGGTCGGTACGGGATTACTGGCCGGGATTGGCGGTGACGGCGGCGGCCGTACTGGCGGCCAGTTTCCTGTCGGGCCATTATGGCGCGCCGCTGGCGCTCATGGGATTGCTCATCGGTCTTTCGTTAAGCTTCCTCCACCAGGACAGGCGGTTGCATCCCGGTCTTGGCCTGGCGTCGCATACGCTGCTGCGGGTCGGAATCATGCTGATCGGCCTCAAGGTGACCGCCTCCCAGATCGCCGATCTCGGGCCGGCAGCCTTTTGCGCCGTGACGCTCATCACGGCCACGACGCTGCTGTCGGGCATCCTGTTCGGGCGCATGCTGGGGTTCAGCACGAGCTTCGGAACGCTGGCGGGTGGGGCGGTGGCGATATGCGGCGCATCGGCGGCGGCGGCGCTCGCTGCCGTGCTGAACACCCGGCGCGAAAATCCGGCGCATCTCTCGATCGTGCTGGTGGGCATAGCCGCGGTGAGCGCGCTTGGCATGTCGGTCTATCCGACGATCGCGCACATGCTGCATCTGAGTGACCGGCAGGCGGGGTTTTTCCTTGGCGCGTCGATCCATGACGTGGCCCAGGCCCTGGGCGCGGGCTATTTCTATTCGGAACGCGCAGGCCAGACCGCGACGATCGTGAAACTCAGCCGCGTGGCATTGCTGATGCCCGTGCTCGCAATCGTGGCCTATGGCGTGTCCCGCAACGATGGGGATCGCCGGATGATCGGCAAGGTGCCCTGGTTCCTTCTGGGCTTCCTGCTGCTCGTGGTCGTCAATTCGCTGGTCAAGATCCCGCCTGCCGTGGGAACGGCGCTCGGTGGAATAGCGACGACATTGATCGCCGCCGCCATCACGGCCGCCGGGATCAGTTCGCCTCTGGCTTCGCTCCTTACCACTGGTATAAAGCCGCTGATGGTCATCGCGGGCGCTTCGCTTGTCGCGCTCATATTGTCGCTCGCCGCCGCATTGATGCTGTTCTGAGCCGATGGCGACCGACGGGGAGAACATCTTCATGAATGATACATATAATATAGCGCGATTGCGTACCTTCGTCACTGAACTCGCCGACTTGATGGATATTCATCAGGACGAGCCGGCCCTGCTGGCCGCTGCCGCCCCCTTGCTCGGCCAATTGGTCGCGCATGATGACTGGCTGCCGGCGCAGTTCTCGGCGCCCGGCTCGCGCGACTATCAGCAATATCTGCTCCATTGCGACAGCCGGCAGCGATTTTCGATCGTGAGTTTCGTCTGGGCGCCGGGACAGTCGACACCCATTCACAATCACCAGACCTGGGGCCTCATCGGCATGTTGCGCGGTTGCGAGGTCAACCAGAGCTATGTCATCGACGAGGCCGGCATTCCCCGCCCGAAGGGGGCTCCTGAACGACTGACGCCCGGCAATGTCGAGATGCTCTCGCCAACCACAGGCGATATTCACAAGGTCTGGAATTATTATGAGGACCGGCCGTCGGTCAGCGTCCACGTCTATGGCGCCAATATCGGCGCCGTGAAGCGGTTGTCCTATGATGCCGAAGGCGGCAGCAAGACTTTCATATCCGGCTATTCCAATGCAACGCTTCCCAACCTCTGGGACCTGTCGAAAGAAGAGATGTGACCCGACCCGTGACCCCTGCCGAAGTCAGATTCCAGCTGCTGACACGCCAGGAAATCGCCCTGCTCGATGTCCGGGAAGAGGCGCCCTTCGCTTTGTCCCATCCGCTGTTCGCGTCGCAGATGTCGGCCGGCCTCATCGAGGTGGAGGCGCTTGACCGCCTGCCGCGCAAGGACGTGCCGATCGTTCTTTACGATGATGGCGAGGGACTGGTGGAGATCGCCGCCCGCCGCCTCGCCGCGCTCGGCTACAGCAATGTGCGCGCGCTGGAAGGCGGGCTGAAGGGATGGGAGGCAGAGGGCGGCGAACTGTTCCAGGACGTGAATTCCTATTGCAAGGCGTTCGGCGAGGTCGTTGAGGGTCGGCGACACACCCCGCTGCTGCCCGCGCCCGACCTCGACGCGATGCTGCGCGACAATGCCAATGTGGCCGTGATGGATGCCCGGCGCTATGATGAATATGAGGTGATGAGCATCCCCGGCGGGACCAGCGTTCCTGGGGCCGAGCTGGTCCTGCGCGCGCAGGCGTTGGCGCCCGATCCTTCGACCACCATCGTCGTCAACTGCGCCGGCAGGACGCGCAGCATCATCGGCGCGCAATCGCTGATCAACGCCGGGGTGCCCAACCCCGTCTATGCGCTGCGGAACGGCACGATCGGGTGGACCCTGGCGGGACTGGAACTGGCGCATGGCAAGAACAGCCGCGCGCCGGAGGCGGAGGCCGATCTCGGCGCGGCGGCGCTGGAGCGGGCACGGGACGTGTCCTATCGCGCGGGCGTGCGAGTGTTGACGAGCGAACAGGTGGCGCTGCTTGCCGCCGATACCGCTCGCACCCTCTATCGCTTCGATGTCAGGACGCCGGAAGAATATGCGGCCGGACATGTGCCGGGTTTCCGAGGCATGCCGGGCGGGCAGCTGGTGCAGGAAACCGACATGGTCGCTCCGGTGCGCGGCGCGCGCATCGTGCTGTGGGACAATCTCGGAGTCCGCGCGCATATGAGCGCGTCCTGGCTCGCCCAGATGGGGTGGGATGTCTATGTGGTCGAAGGCCGGTTGGAAGAAGCGACGGAGGAGGGGGCGTGGACGCCGACCCTGCCGCCCCTTCCCGGCGCTGACTTCATGTCGGTTGATGACCTGGCGCAGGCCCTTCAGTCCGGGCGAGCGACGCTGATCGATCTTGCGCCTTCGCTGATCCATCGCAAGGGCCACATCCCCGGCGCCCGCTTCGCCATTCGCGCGCGGATTGAGGAAGCACTTGCCGCTATCGGTGGCGAGGCCGACGTCGTGCTGACATCGCCCGACGCAGCGCTCGCCACATTTGCTGCGGCTGATCTGGCGTCCGGCCGGCGGGTTCATGTTCTGAAGGGAGGCACAGCCGCCTGGAAGGCGTCGGGCCGGCCAATGGAAACCGGGTTCGAATATCCGCTGATGCCTGCCGACGATGTCTACAAGCGTCCCTATGTCGGCACTGACAATGCGGCGGCGCAGATGCAGGCCTATCTCGACTGGGAATATGGGTTGGTCGACCAACTGCGGCGCGATGGGACCCACGGCTTTTTCGTCGTTTGACCAGGCGGCGACAGGCGGCAGGATCGGTTCGCGCCGGCGCATGTAGCGCCCGGATTGGTTAGCACGCACAAGGAACTCTCGCCCCGGCGGCCCGTTCGTTGCATATCCCACGGATGCTTCAGGAGTGGCAGATGGAACGCGATTGGAAGCGGCCCACGCCCGGGCCGACCCTTGCAGAGCTGGCGTCGCCCGGACCGCGCATGCCGACCGACAAGGAACGCGCGCAGATCGCGGCGGCACGGGAGCGCGGCCGCCAAGACCAGCAGGCAATGCGCGCCGCCGGTTTTGGCGATCACAAGGGCGTCGAGGGATTTTAGGGCATGGTCCACCGACCCGGGAGATCACCTCGTCAAGCCAGGTAAAAGGCCGCCCGGATCCATCCGGACGGCCTTTCCCTTGTCAGCCGATCGACCGATCAGGAGACGCGCTTTTTCACGGCGGAGGTCGTGATCTTTGTTCCGGCCGGCGCCGGCATGGGCGCGCCCTCGCCGCGCGATGCGATCAGCGCTTTGCGCGCCGACCCAGCCGCCGCCGGTTCTTGCCGACCGCCTTGCGATAATGTGCGATCGACGCCTTCACCGCGGCTGGTGGCGTCGACCCCAGCGTGCCGGTCATCGCCCGCCATTGCAGTTGCCCGACCGCTTCGACCTTCTCGGCGACCATGAGTTGCGCCTCGGCCATGGCGGCAGGGTCGCCGGTCAGCAACCGGGGCAGGCGCAGGCCGATGACGGTCCAGGCTTCCATTCCCAGCCGCCAGCTGTCGATCGCCAGCCCTAGGGGATCCGCCTTCTTCATTTCGCCTCCAGCAGGGCGAGCGGCTGATATTCCCACCGGTCGCCTGACTGCGGCCAGCCGTGGATAAGCATGACGGCCGGACCCGAGCCCATATCCTTGACGTGGATCGCGCGGCCTTGGGCGGTCTGGATATGCATCGGGACAAAGCTCCTGGTCGTGAGAAGGGGCAACCGGCGGCGGACGGCATCGTTCCATGCGGAAGGGGAAATGGCGCGGGGTGGAACAAAGCCCGCCCGGTCCGGGTTGGAACGGACGAGGCGGCGGGCGCCCTGAGCGGCCTGATACAGGCCAAGGAGATGTCATCGTGACGTTTACTCCGCTGGAAATCGGATTGGGCCTGGTCGTCCTCGTCCTGCTAGCCGGGACCGTGGCGCTGGTCGTCCAGAACCGCCGTCGCGCCAATCTGCGCGCCAAGTTCGGCCCGGAATATGCCCGCACCGTCGAAGCAGTCGGCAGCTCCCGCAAGGCGGAAGCCGAACTGGCCGAACGGGAAAAGCGGGTGGCCGCCTTTTCAATTCACCCGCTTTCGGCGCAGCAGGTGGACATGTTCACCGATGACTGGATGAAAGTGCAGACCCAGTTTGTCGATGATCCGCAGGGCGCCGTGTCCCGCGCCGACGTGTTGCTGACGGAGGTCATGGAAGTGCGCGGCTATCCCATTGTGGATTTCGAGCGCCGCTCGGCCGACCTGTCCGTCGATCATCCCGAAGTGGTGCAGAACTACCGCTCCGCGCACGACATCGCGATCCGCCACGCCCGCGGAGAGGCGGATACAGAAGATTTGCGCCAGGCAATGATCCACTATCGCGCGCTGTTCGAGGAACTGGTGCACGAACAGGGCGAGCCCGACGGCTTCGCGCACCTGTCACGTCCCAGCCGCTTTCCCGATTCCGATTTTCGACGACGCGACCTGCACTGACCCTGATCTGAATTAGACTGGCCATCGCCGCGTTGCCCCAGAAGGCTCCGCGGCGATGGCTCTGTGTTGGGGCTCGTGCTGGACCCGGTGTCAGGCGCCGGTGGTCAGGCCCGACCGACCCAGGTCAAAGCGGTCGGCATCCATCACCTTGACCCAGGCGGTGATGAAATCGTCGACGAACTTTCGCTCTCCATCGGCGGACGCATAGACTTCCGACAGCGCCCGCAGCTGTGAATTGGACCCGAAGACGAGGTCAACCCGCGTGGCCGTCCATTTGCGCGCGTCGGTCTTGCGGCACGTGCCCACGAAGATGTCGCCCCGGTCGCTTTCCGCCTTCCACGCCGTGCCCATGTCGAGCAGGTTGACGAAGAAATCGTTGGTCAACTGTCCCGGCCTGTCGGTGAACACACCATGGTTCGACCCGCCGTGATTGGCGCCCAGCACGCGCAGTCCGCCCATCAGCACCGTCATCTGCGATGCGCTGAGGCGGAGCAGGCTGGCGCGGTCGATCAGCAGTTCCTCCACCGGGACGCGATAGCTGACCGGCAGATAGTTGCGGAAGCCGTCGACCTTGGGCTCCAGCACGGCAAAGCCGTGGACGTCGGTTTCCTCCTGCGACGCGTCGGTCCGACCGGGGGTGAAAGCCACGGTAACGTCGTGGCCCGCCGCCCTGGCCGCCTGCTCGATGCCAACCGATCCGCCCAGCACGACCAGATCGGCGATGCTGACCTTCTTGCCGCCCCGCGCGCTGCCGTCAAAGTCCGCCTTGATGCCTTCATAGACTGACAGCACCTGCGCGAGCTGCTCGGGCTGATTGACCGCCCAGTCCTTCTGCGGCGCCAGGCGGATTCGCCCGCCATTGGCGCCGCCGCGCTTGTCCGACCCGCGGAAGGTCGACGCCGAAGCCCATGCCGTCCGCACCAGTTCAGCGACGGTCAGGCTGGACGCCGCGATCTTCTGCTTCAGGGTGGCAACGTCCGCCGCGTCGACGGAAGGATAGTCCGCCGCCGGGATGGGATCCTGCCAGATCAGGTCTTCCGCCGGAACGTCGGGTCCCAGATAGCGCGTCTTGGGCCCCATGTCGCGATGGCACAGTTTGAACCAGGCGCGTGCGAACGCGTCGGCGAAGGCGTCCGGATCCTTGCGGAACCGCTCGGCGATCGGGCGATAGTCGGGGTCCATCTTGAACGCCATGTCGGCGGTCGTCATCATCGTCGGCAGGCGTCTGTCCGGGCTGTGCGCGCCGGGCGCCATGTCCTCGGGCTTCTGACCGACAGGCTGCCACTGATGCGCGCCCGCCGGGCTCTTCACCAGCTCATACTCATAGTCGAGCAGCATGTGGAAGAAGCTCATGTCCCAGCTGATAGGGGTTGGCGTCCACGCGCCTTCGATGCCGCTGGTTATGGTGTGATCGCCCATGCCGCTTTCATGCCCGCTCTGCCAGCCCAGGCCCTGCTGCGCGATGTCCGCACCCTCCGGCTCCGCGCCGATCTTGGACGCGTCGCCCGCGCCATGGGCCTTCCCGAAGGTATGGCCGCCAGCCGTCAGCGCCAGCGTTTCCTCGTCGTTCATTCCCATGCGCGCGAAGGTTTCGCGGATGTCGCGGGCCGACTGCAACGGATCGGGGTTGCCGCCCGGTCCTTCCGGATTGACGTAGATGAGGCCCATCTGGATCGCGGCGAGTGGGTCCTCCAGCGCCATGTCCTTGTCCGGCTGGATGCGGGTCTGGTTGTCGGGATTGCCGACCCACTGTTCCTCGGTGCCCCAATAGATGTCCTTTTCCGGCTCCCACACATCCTCGCGGCCGCCGCCGAAGCCGAATACTGGCCCGCCCATCGATTCAATCGCGACATTGCCGGTCAGGATCATGAGGTCCGCCCAGCTGAGCTTGCGCCCATATTTCTGCTTGATCGGCCAGAGCAGCCGACGCGCCTTGTCGAGATTGGCATTGTCCGGCCAGCTGTTGAGCGGAGCGAAGCGCTGCCCGCCCGACGACGCACCGCCGCGACCATCGCCGGTGCGGTAGGTGCCGGCCGAATGCCAGGCCATGCGGATGAAGAAGGGGCCGTAATGCCCATAGTCCGCCGGCCACCAAGGCTGGCTGTCGGTCATCAGCGCGCGCAGGTCCTGCTTCACCGCCTCCAGGTCCAGTGTCTCGAACTCTTTCGCGTAATTGAAGGATTCGCCCATCGGATTGGCGTGCGCGCCATTTTGATGCAGGATTTCCAATGGCAGCTGGTTCGGCCACCAGTCGCGGCTGGTGCGCCCCAGCAGTGATCGCAGCGCGGCCGGTTCCCTGGCCGGACAGCTGAGTGGACTTCCGCCCGTTTTGGCGTCCATGACGTGGCTCCTTCTTGAAAATGCCTGATACAGCTAGGCTCGAACGGCCGGGCTGGTGAAGCGATTAACATTGGTCATGCTGATCGATAAAAGCGATCAAGGGCTTCATCCCATGACATTAAGGCTCTGGTTGCGCTGGGACAAACTGGCCCGATCCCACGACGCGTGCCTGTCCATCAACCCTATTGTGGGAAGGGCGCGAAAGAGTGTAGTCTGCGGCCAGGCCATGAGGCGTTCCTCATGCCGAGACGATGCCAAGGCAGGCCCTTGAAACGGGACTGCATCATGCACCGGTCCCGACAGAGGGCAGGACAAGCCGCACGCACGTCATGGCGCCATTCGAAGGGAGAGCGGCCATGGCAATTGCTCATCCAGTTGAACTTGCATCTTCTCGTCAAGATTATGAAATCCGCAAGATAGGCCTGCCGGACCTCAAGATCGCGCTGCGACAGGGCTGGGACGATTTCCAGGCCAAGCGCGGCGATCTCGTCTTCATCGGGATCATATATCCGGTGGTTGTGCTGTTCGCCATTCTTACGGCCAGCCAGATGTCGATCTTGCCCCTCCTGTTCCCGCTGCTCGGAGGGTCGCTTCTCTTGGGTCCTCCGCTGGCCAGCGGCTTCTACGAACTCGCACGCCGCCGCGAGCAGGGGCTCGACAGCCGCTGGCGGCATTTTGTGGACGTGGTTCGGGGACCTTCGGCGCCGTCGCTGTTTGACCTGACCAGCATCACGGCCCTTCTGTTTTTCGCCTGGATGGCCGCGGCGTGGCTTATCTATCGCGCGACCGTGGGCCAACTGGGGCCAGAGGTCGTCAGTTCCGTCGGCGCTTTCCTGAACGCTGTGTTCGGCACGGCGCAGGGCTGGCAGATGATCGTCGTCGGCAATCTGGTGGGTCTGGGCTTTGCCATCGTTACCCTGGCGGTCAGCGTCGTGTCCTTCCCGCTGATTATTGACAAGCAGGCCAACTGGGGCGTGGCGCTGCGCACTTCCGTGCGGGTCGCCTTGGCCAATCCGGTGCCGATCGCAGCCTGGGGCGTGATCGTCGTTGCGCTGCTGATCATTGGTGCGCTGCCGGGCCTGGTCGGCCTCGCCGTGGTGCTGCCGCTGCTTGGCTACGCGACCTGGCATCTCTATACGCGCGCCGTGGTCCGGTAAGACATAGGCTTGCCTGCACGACCGGGAGCACTACAGCGCATCGGTCGGCAGTCCTCAGCCGACAAGCTGGACCGCCAAGCCCCCATATGGGAGCAGGGTGCGTGTCACGCCCGGCACCCGACCAGGGCGAATTGCTCTTCCCCCTGGTCGAGGGCATTCTGACGGGCCTGGATGCTTTATCCTGACATGCCCCCAGGGCAGGGGCACGGACGGCGATCGTCAGTGTCATTTCGGCAATTTCAGACCGGGCAGCACCTTCTCTATCGCCTCGGCCGCGTCTTCATGCATTTCGGGTGAGGGATAATAGTGGTTGGTGCTCCACTTCATCCCCTTCGCATAGGCCGCCATGCTGCCACCGTCCACTTCGATCGGTTCGCCGGTAAAACGGCTGACAAGCGGATAGCCGTAGTTCCGCATGCTTCTGCATTCGGCATAAGCGTCAAAAAATGGCCGCACTTCATTCAAGCTTGCGGTGTCGACGAATTGCGGAAACTTCCCGAGGATGCTCATCATATCCGAGGCCCGGTAATCTACCGGCTCGTCCAGATCCTTATCGGAGAAGTAGAAGAGGATTTTTGGGACGGTGATCCTTTCCGCCAGTTCGCGATATCGCCGTACCCAGTTTTCGAGGCTTTCCGCGACGTAGAGCGGCGCCTTTTCCCTTTCTTCATTGAAGATGATCGGCCAGGCTTCCATGGTGGAAATCTGCTGTCCCGTCTTCAGGTCGAGCAACGCTTCCACAAATCCATATGCGCCGAAGCGAGAATTCGGTTCCGTTCGCGCGGTCATCACCTGGACGATCGAGAAACGACCTTTGTTTACCAGATCGAGCAGTCGGGGCGCCTGGAGATAGAAGCCCGCGCCGCCGCCTCCCACGCTCAGGTTCAGTAGCGGCAGTCCCAGATGATCGGCAAGGATGTCGCCAAATGTTCGCTCGACGAAAATGCCGTTTGCCTGAGCGCCGCCAAGGCAGGTGAAATATTCGCCGCTATCGAGCACATCCTGCGATAGCGGAGGGCCGCGAAACTTGACGCCCGGGATGCCATCGATTTCATAATATTGATAGTCGACGATTTCATGATCGCGCTTGCTATAGTCAAGGCTCCATTCCGCGGGATGGTCCTCGGGCTTGAAATCATAGTTTACCATCGACGATCTCCAAAATCAGCGCATCGGGCGCAACGCATCACAAATATTCCCCAAATGCCTCATAATAGCGAGAAAAGGTCCGCCTGATCTCTTCGTCCGTGCTACCGACATCCTCCGCCGAATATTTCGCTTCGCCGTGCTTGCCCTTGGGGTTGTCCGCTTCCCATCCTTCGATTGCGCGCAGGGCATCCATCGTCAGGTCAAGGCCGGCGAATTCGTAGACCTTGCGTGCCACCGCCCGCCCGTCCCTGACGACCTCGGCGAAGGCCAGGTCAAGCACGGGGATATCGGGATTGCGCGCCCGCCATGCCATGTGGCGGTCCACCGCCGAAGACAGATGGCCAAGCATCTTGTCGGCGAAGACATGGCTGTTGTCCTGATCGGAAAAGATGCGCCGCGTCGCCATGACGGTGCTCGTCACCGAGGGCACGCATTTCACCGGGTCGCGATGAGTCACGATGAAGCGGGGGCTTTCGTACGCCGCCGTCAGGAAATCTTCCTGACCCATATGGTTCGGATCCTTGAACAGCCACGGCTTCGCCGGAGACCCGTTTTGCCATTGCAGATATTTGATGACCGAGACCAGATAATCATAGGCCGGCGTCAGGTCCGCCTGGGCCACCCATGCGGCGTAGCTGGGCGTGTCGTACATTCCGAATATGGTGGGATGGCGATAGGTCGCTTCCATCAGGAAACATTCTTCTTCCGGCTCTTCGGCATGCAAGGGGTGGCCGATCAACATCGCTGGCGATTGTTCGTAAATCCAGGCCTCGTAAGCCCTGGCCTCGCGGATGCGTTGCGCGACACCGCCATCGGCGATGCCCGGCACCCTTGCGAACTTCATTGTCTGCCAGAAATTGAGCGTCTGGAAGTGTCCTGTCGCGCCAAGCATGCGATGGAGCTTGGTGCTGCCGGTTCGGGGAAGCGAGAGAATGATCAGGGGAGAGCGGATACGCTCCCGCGCGATTTCCGCATGCGCCTGCATGTCCCGGGCAAACCACAGCCGCTGGATCAGCAGGTTAACGAACTTGTCCTGAAGCTGCGCCTGACATGTCTCACGAATACCCGCCTCACGGTTGATCGCGTCGACCAGTAGCGTGAAGCCTTCCCGGAAATCGTCTGGCCCGAAATCATGCAGGCCGGTCCTGGCGGAGGCCGCGCTCAACAATTCCGATGCGTCCACGACCTTCTCTCCTCATCGAAACGGCGTCCGGCTTGCTGCCGATAGCGACCATGACGGGTTCCTGACTGTCGAAGGGGTGGGACCCCATCAGAAACACGCGTTTTTACCCCGCACGAGCTGGACTAGAAACCCCCATTTGGAGGTCCGATCGCAGAGGGCCAACTACCCTCCCTGCCTGGGCTGGACCTGAAGACCGGCGACGCGGATCGCATCGGCCGGGCTCCAGATCATTATCTTGCCGCCTTTTCCAGTCGGCAGTTGATTCCATCTGCTTGGAAAGCGCCTTAGAGGCTGTGTCAGAACGCTGACGTAACGGTAGACGATCGAGTTCCGATATGATTCCGAGGGGTTGCGAGACCA
>NZ_JBANRK010000037.1:0-11886 GCF_037860795.1 Sphingobium mellinum
ACGAGAAGCCATAGATTCAGAAATTTACCGCCTTGGGAATCCCCCTCGTGAGTCAGCATCACTGGTGGTTGGTATAATACCGATCGATGATGCCAGACATTCCCGACACCATCAGACGATGAAAATCGTCTCGCTCCGCCCCAAGATTGAAGCCTGTGGACAGATAGACGCCGAGGAAATCCAGCTCGTCTCCGAAAATTTCGAAATGCTTTTGGAAGTGGAAGCGCTCCGAAAAGTAATGAAGGAACGGGATTTCCTCATCGAGCATATCGGCGATGCAACAAAGGTCGGCGATATGCATCGCTGGAGCCAGCTTGTGCCCGTCAGGGATGAGCCCGGCTTTCGCTAGCTCGTCTTCCGATGAACTAAGAACCGACAGGTCGTCGAGCGTCAGCGATATCCGAATGATTTGATCGACCTTTTCCGCATCTAAACTGAGAGACTGCGTAATCCTGAGGCTGTCCGTATCACCCGCGCGCGCCGCGACGATGTGGCTGGCCAGACGCTCGGATTGAATCGATGGCGCGACCACCATGTCGCTCAAATGTCGCTTAAGCCGGTCGGGCGCACCCCGCAGCCCCTGAGGGGTCAATCGATGAGATTTCGCCTCAGCAAGGAACACCGTTCTGTCGACCACGGCGATGATATCCGTTTCGAACTGCTGAATACCGGCCGTCCATTTTGCATTTTTTGTGATTGCTGCCGTAGGCAGGACCGATCGGATCACCGATTCCGTTTTATCTTCGAGATAGGTCGCGCGACGATCCGACAAATCGTTTTCGATCTTCGCTGAGGTCGCGACATTCCACATGATCTCATTAATGTGGCTGAAGATCGCCTGCGGCATAACGAACATATACCTGCCTCCCAGATAAATTCCGGGGCGAGCCCAGACTGGATTGGAGAGAAATATGTGTTCGATTTTATGGTCGGCTAGTTCTCCTGGTTCGATCGAAAGCATCCGCAATATGCGCTCGACCCGTTCTTCCTCCTTACCCGTCATCGCGGCAATTTCAGCGGCGGTAACGGACATATCCGCTGAATGCCGCAGGTCCGCATGCGACATCAAGAAGCCCATAACGCCTTCACGCGAAGTTCCTTCCGGTATCGCACCGAGCAAGCCCTCTGGAGTACCGACGAGATCAGGCAACTCTCGGAAATAATTTTCAACCATAGTCTTGCCATCTCGCGCGCTGAGCACCCGCTTCAATGCGTTCATGTAGTCGTTACCGCGCTGCTCGATCGTCGTCAGGACGCTCTCGGACACTTCGAGAATATCGCTGAAGGTATATCCCGCCGCCGCCTCCAGTTTAGCGTCCAGCGACGAGTACAACTCGCGGCAAATCTGTTTGACCTCGCTGAAATATCCCCAGTTTCTGACCGCCTGTGTGTGCAGCCTGATTTTCTCCTGAAGCGCCATCAGGGCCTTTTGGCCGTCATCCACTTCGTCTGCTTCAGCGATCAGGCGGCGTTTGAAAATCGTATCGGATATCTGCGGCACGCTATCGAACACGGTCTGCAAGACGTCGGCCGTGGAGGGAGCTTCGCCCCATTGGGCAACTGGTAAGGTGAGAGCTATGCCCTGAAGCAGCTCGATGTGATGCTGCTCGATACCTTTAGTCAGCGTCCGAGTTTCGCCCTTGTTGTTTATCGCCGCGCGAGTGCCGTAAAAGGCGAACGTCGCTATGACGCTTTCTGGCATGCGCTCTTTCAGGACACCGAACAATTGATCGAGAAGGGCCGGATATTTCTCAACGTCCTCGCGGGCGGATTTGAGGATGGCCTGCTTGAACTCCTCGTGTCGTTCCCCGATGCCCAAATCCATTTTCTGAAAGACTATCTTATTCGGACTACCAGGCGGCGGCGCTGCGATCCGCCCTTTAGGCTTTCGCCCCCGCGATTTTGGCATCACTTACTCCCCCGCTACGATCTCCGTCTCGTCTGCTGCACCCGACAAAACATCCACCCGCCTTGTGTTTGGGCGCCGTGCGGACATAGAGCCTCGTAGCTGGAGGCCCGCAAAAACCGGGTAGTTTGAGGCAGGTCGCCGTGGCGCGGACCGCCTCCTATGCTGCCCGGCCATAGTGGGCGCGCCGCTGGTCTTTTCCGGCGTCATTTTGAGCGGTTTGCCCCCGATCCTCCGGGTTTCAGGCAGAGTCATCCCATGCTTTCGCGGCTTTCGTGGAAGATCAGCCGGTTGAAGTTATAGGCCAGGTTGCAAAGGGTGAGCTTCGCTTCGACACGGGCCAAGCCGATGGTGCGGATGAACAGCCCGAACCGGTTCTTCTGATGCGCGAAGACATGTTCGACATGGGCCCGGATCGACGACTTTGCGGCGTTGGCCCTGGCGATCGCTCTCGGCATGGGCTTGCCCTTGGGTTTGCGCCGGTGAATTCGGGATGTGAGCATCCGATCAGACAACCACCTCTCGTTACGCTTCGAGCGATAGGCGCTATCAGCCCAGACCTCGGAGCTGGTGTTATCGGTGCTCACGACGTGGCGAAGAAAACGCCCATCCGCGGCCGATGCAGAAGTGACCGCCATCTCCCGGATGAAGCCATAACGCCGGTCGATGCTGATATGCGATTTGTAGCCGAAGACCGGCAGGGCAATCATGGGCAACGGCGTGCCGTCCTCGCGATGACGCACCTTGCCGCCGATCTTGAGCGTCCAGCGCGCATCGGTGTCCTTCTGCGCAGCCTTGTTCGGCTCGTCTGGCCAAATCTCCTTCGCGCTCTTGCCCGACTTGATCGCCTCGCGTTCGCCCTCGGTATTGCGTTGCTTCGGCGCGGGCACCAGCGAGGCATCGACAATCTGCCCGGACATCGGGATGTATCCCTTCTTCTGGAGTTGCCAGTCGAAGGCCTTCATCACCCGCTTAAGCGTTCCGGTCTCGGTTAGACGGTTGCGGAAATGCCGGATCGTGTTCTCGTCCGGCGTGCGGTCTCCGAGCGACAGCCCAAGGAAGCGTAGCCAACTCAGGCGATCCCGGATCATGAATTCCATCCGTGCATCCGAGAGGTTGTGCTGCGCCTGCAGGATCAACGCCTTGAACATCATAACCGGATCGAACGCCGGTCGGCCGCCCTTGGCACCATCGCCGTAGCCGAGCCCCTCAACCAACCAGGCGCGGAAATACTCGAAGTCTACCGTCTGCTGCAAAACCTCGAGCGGATCGCCCTCCTTGCTCAGCGCATCGAGATGGTCGCTCAAACTGAACAGGGACTTGGGATCCACAACGGTCCTCCATGATCGCTCCCGATCAATGAATCACCACCGCCGCCGAAACGCCACCGGTTTTTGCGGGTCTCCAGCTGGGATGTCAGCTATCTAGCTGTCGTTGCTCCAGAACCCGTCCAACGAGATGTTCCAGTCCGCTAGTGTGGCTCCAGCCTGCGAACGTCGGCTTCGCAGCACCCAGAAATTTCAATTGAGCGGCGGGAATTGGCGCAAGACGGCCGGCTGCTTTTCAGGTCAGCCAGCTTCAAGCCGCCCGACGAACGCCCTGATCCCCTCGACCGGCACCAGTGTCGCGCTACCCAGCTTGAGCGTCCTGATCTCGCCCTCCGCGATGAGCTCATAGAATTTGCTGCGTCGGATTCCCAGCATCCGGCAGGCATCAGGAATGCGCACGGTGATCGGCTCGATCCTGTCCTGCGGCGGCAGGCCCGTGTTCTTCAGCGGTCGATGGTCACGGCTCATTGCAAACTCCTCAGCTTTCGCGTGATGGGATCGTCGGTTGCCGGGGCAGCCTTGCCCGCGAACCGATCGGCAATCTCATCAATCAGTTCGGCGAACAGCTTGGCACCTTTAGCCTGCGCGGCGGCGTTCACCGGGGTCATGGCCCCGGTGGTGAGCTGATGCCGGACCATACGCGCCAGCACTTCCCAGACCAGCGCCTGGTTGCGCCGCAGCCAGTCGATGTTGCGCTCGATCCTGGTCAGGCGAATGCCAATGGCCTCGTCGGACTTCGGTGCCTGCCGCCGGTTGAACCAGGCATCGAGCGCTTCGACGAGAATTTCCGATCGTGCCCGGCCCGAACTTGCCGCCAGATGCTCGAGCCGCCTGCTCATCTCCTCGGGCAGGAACAGTTGATGCCGGGTCTTGTAGCTCTTCATGGGGTAGCCTGTTTGGGATGTCCGGTGGCAGCGGACCAGCCCGGCGCAAGGGGGGACACAGAAGCGATCCGCTGCCATGGACGAGTATCGCTGTCCGGCTTCTGTTTGGGGATGGAGCAGATCGGCCCAGATCGGCCCGGATTGGACTCACATGCCGCCGATGCTGGGACCGCCGCGGCCCCGGCCGATGGTCCAGCTGATCGGCCGATCCTCGCGCATGAGCCCGGAAAGCTGCTTCCCCACATGCCGCTCCAGCTCGTCGCGCCAGGGCACCAAGGTAAATTCATAGCTGCGCTCGATCAGAGCGAACCGCCCGGAGGTCATGTTCACCTTGCGCGTGAGCGTCCCTTCCACCCGCTCGCCCGGCACGGTTTCGGCAAAGGGCAGGCCCAGCTCCTTCGACAGCTGCCCCGCCACGGCCCGCACTTCGCGCTCCCGAAGGATGCGCAGCAGATTGCGGCGGTAGATCACATCATTGCCCTGCCGCTCGGCCAGTTGCTGCTCCACCAGCCATTGCTGGCGCAGCGCCAATGCCTTGCGCACCTCCTGACCATAGCCGCTATTAGCGATGGGCGCTTTGTCGATGGCCGTCAGCTCACGGTCCAGCCAGGTCGCAGCATGGATGCCAGTCTGCTGGAGGATCGGCGCTGCTGACAGCATCTCGACCTTCACCGGCTCGGCCCTGAGCTTCCTCTGCTCATAGGCGCGCACGGTGTCGAGATGATCGGGACCGATCTTCCATGTCCCGTCCGCGTCGCGTTCCGGCTTGCCGGTCGCCTTGCGGATGGCTTCCAGCCGCCGGACATGGGTCTGGGCAAATTCTTCGGTCGCCATGGCGTCATGGGAAAGGTGGATGTCGACGCTGTAACGCCCAGCATAGGCCTGCGCGATCTCCGCAACGGTGCGGTCAACGATGCGAGGTTCGGCCTGCCTCGGCATCAGGCTCACCATGCCACCAATCGGCGTCGGCTCGGCGCTGGTGCCGATATCGACATAATGGCTGCGCCCGTCGATGCCGTCGACGATGAGGTAGCGCCGCTCATGATCGTCATCGGCAGCGCCCCGTTTCACTACCTTGCCGATGACCGGTTCTGTCATCTGTGAGGCTACACCGTCGACGCCATGGACGACATAACGTTGGGCATCGATGTGGGGCGCTTCCTTCTCCTTCGTCATCTCCCGGTGCATGAGGCGGATGATGTCGCCGCGCATGCCCATATCGGTCAGCGTCTGCTCCATCTGCGGAGAGAGCGTCCAGGAGAGCGGCCCGGCTTGTTCCGCCAGGTCCATCCGCTCCAGCACCCGCGCACGGGCGACCAGCAGTTGCTGATGGCCGGGATCGAGCGCGGCTTGTCCCTCCATATGGCGCAGATCGATGACATGATCCTTCGCCTGGGCCAGCATCATCCGGTCGAGCCGGGTCAGGCGTTCAGCATCGACCTCGCGTTCGAGTTGCTGGCGCACCTCGATCTCGCTTTGCGGACCCAGGGATCGGGTCATGATTTCCGATGCCCGGTAGCGGATGGCATGGGCGATATAGTCGCCCGCAATATTGAGGGTCTTGCCGTCCTCGGTGATGCCCCGGATCAGGATATGACTATGGGGGTGTCCCGTGTCGAAATGATCGACCGCCACCCAGTCCAGGGTCGTGCCCAGATCCTCTTCCATCTTCGCCATCAGGTCGCGGGTGACATCGCGCAGATGATCGAAGGCCGGACCATCCTCGGGCGCGACGATCAGCCGGAACTGGTGGCGGTCGTCCACCCCACGCTCGGCAAAGGCACGAGCATCGGCTTCATCGGCAAAGGTCGAGTAGAAGCGTCCGCGATCTCCCTCGCGGCTGACGCCGTCGCGTTCGAGATAGCGCAGATGTGTACCCACGGCACCCGCCTTGCCGGCGAGCTTCACCACCCGCGCCTTCACCGTCACGCGGCGGGGCCGCACGCGCATGCCGCGGCCCCGGTCGAAGGACCAGCCCGAGCCACGCGGCACGGCGGCCGCGATCCGGGCGCCGCGGCCCCGCGCATTGAAGCGGCCGGTGCGGGGACGAGCACCGCCACCAGCATCGCCCAGCCGGCGTGGATTGCCGCCGCGCCGCGCCACCTGCTTCATGATTTCCGACCGCAGCCTCGGCGCACGCGGCGGGCGGGCGCTGTCGCGCCGCGAACGCCCGACGCGGGGCTCGAAGCTATCGTCATCCTGTGCCATCATCGAGGATATGGCGAGGACAGCCCCACGACCTCAAGTATCTCGCGCAAAAGTCACGCTTTTCCGCAGCTTTGCGAGCAAGCAGTGCCGGTTCGATCTCCTCAGGGAGACAGGCCGTCTCCAGCAAAAAGGATGTGCAGACAAGGGCTTGGCCGGGCAGATGCGACGAAGCGTGCCGGCCTTTATCTTGCGCGCATCTCCCTACCCGGCACCTCTTCCTTATGTTCCCCATATGTTCTATTCTCGGGCCCATTCCGATTCTCAGGGAAAGGGCCAGGCATGGGCGTGCAGATCGAGGCAATGGATGGCGGCAGGCTAAGGCTCAGCGGCGATGTCGGGGCGATTCTCGACCTGCCCGCCAGCGCCGTGACGGATGGCTTTTCCTTCGCCTTTTCCGACGGAACATTGCTCAAAGGCCATCATGATATTGGCAGCGGGCGCTGCCATTTTGCGCTCGCGGTGGAAGGGCAGGCGATCATCAGGATCATGCGCGAAGGGCGGCATGATCGTGCGCGGATCGACGGACAAATCGCGTGGATGACGCTCGCCTGCGGCAGCAGGACGCTGTGCCCGATCCATGCGAAAGCGCAGGATGACGGGCGGCAGTTGGTGCTGGATATCGAATCGAAAGAGGCGGCCTAGAGGCCAGATTGAAGTGAGAGATTATCGCGGCAGATGGCTTCCGTTCGATGTGGACCGGCCTTACTCCTGAGCCACATAAACATCCCTGTCGAAGTCCCGCATCAGGGCAGTGCCGACCGGTGCGTCAATCCACCGCAGCCAGCTATCGTCTCTATTGAGCACGGCTCCCAACGCTACATAGGAAGATTTCCGCGCTTCCATATCCGCATCGGATGCTGAACCTTGCCGGCCCCGGATACGCCAACCACTATCGGGATATGTGTCGCCATCCTGCTGCATGTCGGGTTCTTCACGATAGATGAACTCGACCGGCTCTTCCCCGTCGAGGATGCAATCGTCGACGAGGCATCTGTCCCAATATTCCTTCTGGATTGGGCTGACGGGCGCTGTTTCGGGGTGCTCCCACTCGATAGCCAAGGCATGATGACGCTGGAAAACCACTTCATTGCCCAGCACAAGCGGGGATGTTGGCTCATCTGGCTGATTGGCGAGGGTGCCGCGAAGAAGATCGCCGTCCGCCTTCGTCACAGTCACCCACATGCGTTCCGCCGCCCATTTCTCCGTGTCATGCGGATAGTCGAACAAGAGTTTGACGAGATCGTCTGGCCTGATCGCCGCCAGTTCGTTCGCGGTGGGGAGGAAAAATGTATAGGGGGCGTTAGCCGCAAGGGGGCGAGGATCGGCCACGGTATAAGAGGGTGACGTGGCCTTTCGGGCATGCCGCACAAGATAGAATAGTGCCCCCGCCGCCGCGCCGCCTGCTGCAAAGAATGAGGTGTTATAGATGGCGATATAAGCTGAGAAACCTCCGCGAAGGGCCACCCAGCCTAAACCCAGGACGACCGGAAACACCATGGCGACCATCCCGATGAAGGCATGGTTGCGCAAAGTGGGCGAGTATTGTTTCCTGAGAAACCACCAGAGCGGGATGCCGAACATCGATCCGAAAATGTAGAAGGTCAGGCAGATCGCGACAAACATCGAAGAGGGATGTTCGAAGACACCCGTTCCTGCCTTCGGCCAGATGGTGACCACAATGGCTTGAAATAGTGCCGCTGGGAACGGCGCCAGCAGGAAGGCCGCTATCGATCGGAACATCGCCACCCCAATAAAACATTAATCCTCACGCGCCTGAGGTGGGCGATAGTCACGCCGCCCGGGCGAGAGTTTCGATGCGGCTTTCGCAAGCCTCACGGACGAGGTTTTGCAGCAGGGCGACGCGCTGCGCGATCCAGTCGAGTTCTTCCTCGGTGATGCGATAGACACGCGAGTATCTGGCCTTAATGTAAGCGTCCCGCAGCAGGGAATAGCAGCGCTTCTCGAACCGGGTTTCACGTGGCCAGACGGCTTTGAGCGACGGCTCCAGTTCCTCGGCCAGATCGCGAAGCCGGTTCAGATTATGGCTCTTGGGGCTTTATGCCGATCCACGAACTATGCTGATAGGGTGCAGCTTTCCCATCGTCACCAACGCGTTAGCGGCTATCGGAGCGGCATAGTTTCCGGGCTGATCCACGGGAGGGGCTTGCTACTTCGATCGCAGGCAGCGACAATCGAACGATGCGCCACGACGTCGATCACCTACCCTCAGTCCAGCAGGAAGAGTTGGCGCGCGTGCGGCAGATACTCATGGACGAGTTCGCGGTCGCGATCTCGCGCGCGACACAGCCGTGGAAGAAGAACGGCAAAATCCTGAAGGTCGCGCTGTTCGGCAGCTATGCCCGCGACGACTGGGTCGATGAGGCGGCGACCGGCTACCAATCGGACTTCGATATCCTGATCGTGGTGAACCACAAGGACCTCACCGACATTGCCGAATACTGGTACGCCGCGGAGGACAATATCCAGCGCGATGTCACGATCGCGCGGCCGGTCAACATCATCGTGCACACGCTCGACGAGGTGAACGAGGGGCTGACGCGCGGCGAATATTTTTGGGTCGACATCGCCCGCGACGGCATCGCGCTGTACGAGCTGCCCGGCTCGACGCTCGTAACGCCGCGGCCACTGACCGTGACCGACGCCTATGAGATGGCGGGCGCCTATCTGGCGGACTGGCTGGGGAAGGTCGACGCGGCCCTCGAGGGGGCGGCGTTCTACCTCAGCAAAGGGCATCACAAGGACGCCGCCTTCACGCTGCATCAGGCGGCAGAGCGGGCCTACACCTGCTACCTTCTCGTCCGTACGCACTACGTTCCGCGCTCGCACAACCTCAAGTTCCTGCGCTCGCTGGCCGAAGACAAGGAACCGCGGCTGGTCGAGAGTTGGCCGCGGGCGACCAAGCTCGACCGGCGCCGCTTTGAGTTGGCGAAGCGGGCTTACGTCGAGGCCCGGTACTCGACCAGCTACGAGATCGGCATAGACGATCTGCAGGCTATCACGAACGCGGTCCGCCACCTGCGCGATACGGTCGAGGCAGTATCGCGCGAGTGGATAGATGGGCTGCGAGTGAAAGCCGGTGTCGCATCATAGTCCGTCGAGGAATGCCAGCAGGCGATCGCCAGGCTGGTATCGCCCGCCCTTCTGCCCATCGAACGGCTTGATCCTTGCCAGCGCCGCCTCCTTCAGCGCGAGGTGGGCATGCAGGTAAACTTGGGTGGTCTTGATCGACTCGTGCCCGAGCCAGAGCGCGATGACCGAGATATCGACGCCCGCCTGGAGAAGTTCCATCGCCGCGCTGTGCCGGAGCACGTGCGGCGTGACGCGCTTGCGGAGAAGTGACGGACACTGTTGCGCAGCAGTTGCGACATGCCGGGCGAGCAGGCGCTGCACGGCGTCGGCGCTGAGGTCGCCGCCGTGTATGTTGGGAAACAACTTCGTCGATTCTCGCTGTCCCACCTCCTTCATCCAGGCCGCGAGCGCATGACGCGTCTGCCGGGTCAAGGGGGTGCAGCGCTCCTTGCGGCCTTTGCCTAGACATCGGACATGCGCGCCCGGTCCCAGCACCGCCGCGTCGCGGTCGAGTTGGATGATCTCTGAAAGCCGCAGGCCCGTCTGGGCGGCGAGGTGAAGCAGCATGTGATCGCGCCGACCGATCCAGCTGCCCCGATCGGGCGCAGCCAGGATGGCGTTAATCTCCGCACGCGTCAGGAAATGCACCTCGCGCTTGTCGTGGAGCTTGCCCGGGATCGCGAGCACGCGCTGGATCTGGCCGGCATGAGCAGGCTCTTCGAACGCAACGAAACGGAAGAAGGCGCGAATGGCGGTCAGTCGCAGGTTGCGCGTCCTGATCCCGATGGACCGGCTCACTTCGAGATCATCGAGGAAGGCGCCGATGAACGGGGCGTCGAGATCGTCCAAATCCAGCCGGGAAGGCGGCTTGCCCAGCTTCGCCTGCGCGAAGGCGAACAGTAGCCGGAACGTATCGCGATAGGATGCGATAGTGTGCTGACTGGCGTTGCGCTGCTGCATGAGGCGCTGGGTGAAGAAGCGCTCGATGAGCGGCGGCAAGGTCGCGGACCCGGTCACGATCCCGCCTCCCAGCGTGCTTCGAGAAGGCCGACGGCCTCCTCCATCAGCTCGGGATAGGCCGAAAGATACCAATAGGTATCGCGGATCTTGCTATGGCCCAGATAGGTGGCGAGCGTCGGCAGCAGGTGCTCGACGTCTTCACCCGCCCGATACCAGCGCACCATGGTGTTGACGGCAAAGCTGTGGCGGAGGTCGTGGATGCGTGGTCCCCTGCTATGTGGTTCGGGATCGCGCAGTCCGATCCGTCGTAGTACGGCGAGGAACACCCGATGCGGGTACTGATGCCGTAGGGGTCGGCCTTGTCGCAGCACGAAGAAACGAGGACTTCTGCGGCAGGCGGGACACTCGTCGCGCCGCGCAACGTAGTCAGCGAGAGCCCGTGTGGCGGTCGGATGCAAGGGGACGAGCCGCACCCTGCCGCCCTTCGTCATGCGCAACGTCAGGATCCCGGCCTCGAGATCGACATCGGCGCGCCGGAGGTTCATCGCTTCGCCGATGCGCATGCCGGTGGCCGCGAGCAGGCCGAAAAGGCAACGATAGGTCCAGCGGTTGATGCCCTTTGCCAGACCCCAGTGCAAAGTGGCATCGAGCAGTCGTTCGATCTCTGCCTCGGTGTAGATATAGGCGCGGGCGCGCTTGGGAGACCGGAATATCCCGACCGGCGGCGTCTCGGTGCGGGGCTCGATGTTCGTGAGATGCCGGGCAAACCCGCGCACCGCCGACATCCGCTGCGGCCAGGATGTACGTTCGAACTGGGTAACCCAGGCCATGGCAAGCTTGCGCGTGATGACCGTAGCCTGTGCCGCCTTCATGAACGTGACGAACTCGCGCAAATAGCCCGCCTCCCGATCGTAGCGATAGCCAAGCCCACGCCGCATGCGCAGATAGCGAGAGAGCGCCCGATCCAGCGCGCTCATTGATCGCCTCCCAGCCAGGCGTGGCCCAGCGCGCGCAGGCTGCCAATATCCACCTTCGCATAGATCCGGGTCGTGTCTGGCTGCTCGTGGCGCAGGAGCTGGCCAATCTCGGTCAGCGTCGCGCCTGACCGCAGCAGCCCGGTCGCCAGGCTATGGCGGAAGGCGTGCGAACCGCGATGGGCGATGCCGATGACGCCGGCTCGCGCGATCGCCTTACGCGCGACAGTCTGGACACTGGGTGCCCCCTTGAACCCGGCATATGGCGCTACCGTGAGCAGGAACAGGCGCCGGCTGTCCGACTGCGGGCGTCCATCCTGCAGATAGTTGGCGATCGCCGCACCGACGTCGGGCGGCAGCGGCATGGTCGCCGTCTTGCGTCCCTTGCCGTGAACCGTGAAGTGGCCCACGCGCCAGTCGAAATCATCGAGGCTGAGCCTCGCCACCTCTGTCGCCCGCAACCCCAACCGGGCTAGCAGCATGAGGATCGCATAGTCCCGTCGCCCCATAGCCGTGCCTTGATCGCAGCCAGCGAG
>NZ_JBANRK010000038.1:0-11673 GCF_037860795.1 Sphingobium mellinum
CGGCTCGCTCGGGTCCACATCCCAAGCTTGAATCACGCCCGAGCCGCCGCATCAACCCATTCTCAAACGGTCTCTTAGAAGGTTGGAGGTGCTTGAGCCATTGGTCCGTGAAACGATGCTTCGCCATTTATTACTTAAGAAATTTTGCCGTTTGTAACAGATGTGGTAATGGTTTCATGTTTATGAAACCGCCCATACCCTTACTAAATCGACAATAACGTCTTGACAAACAACAAATGTTTCTTTCAGGCTATTGCATGAAGTAACCTTTTTTATTTTGCCAAGGTTGGGGTCGATGGTTCTAATCGTTTCGCCCGCTCCAGATTTGTCGGTTAATTACAATACTTTACTCTACAGACGACTGCGCCCCGGTCTAAGCGGGGGTAATGCTGGGGTAACTTCTCCTGTTTGCTATGAGGATCGGGACCACGCCGGATACGATGCTTGTCGTATGGTTGTTGTGAAGGGGGAGCATCGACCGGCCGGGGGCTGGTCCGCCGCGCAATAGTTTTCCCTTTTTCTCATTTTTATATAGATTGTGGGGGCGGTTTCCCCGAGCGCGACTCGAAAAGGCCGAAGAAAAGGCTGCGAGGCACGCCATCAGAGATGGGAGAGGGCCTGTGCCGATTGCGGTCGCCATCGCCATGCTGGTGTTTGGGTCGGTCGCCTTTCATCTGTTCAGCCCGTGGTGGCGGACGCCGATCGCGTCCAATTGGGGCTCCATCGATTCCGCCCTGGACGTCACCTTGTGGATCTGCGCGGCGGCCTTCATCCTGTTGAACCTGTTCATGGCCTGGGTGCTGGTGCGCTATCGCAACCGGCCGGGACACAAGGCGCACTACGAGCCGGAAAATGCCAGCCTGGAAAAGCGGCTGACGGTGTGGACGGCGATCGGCATCGCGGGAATGCTGGCGCCGGGGCTCGCCGCCTGGGGCAAATATGTGAACGTGCCCAAGGAAGCCGCGATCGTCGAAGCGGTCGGGCAACAGTGGCAATGGTCGTTCCGCTATCCGGGGCCAGATGGCGTGCTGGGGGCGGCGGCGGTCAAATATGTGACGCCCGACAATCCGCTCGGCCTCGATCCGCTCGATCCGTTCGGGCGGGACGATCTGCTGGTCGAGGCAGGCGATCTCCACCTGCCGATGGGCAAGCCGGCGAAGATCGTGCTGCGCTCCAAGGATGTGCTGCACGATTTCTATGTGCCCGAATTCCGGGCGAAGATGGATCTGGTGCCCGGCATCGTCACCTATTTCTGGCTGACGCCGACCCAGACGGGCACGTTCGACATTCTCTGCGCGGAGCTGTGCGGCACCGGCCATCATGAGATGCGGGGCAAGGTGGTCGTGGAATCGCCCAAGGCGTTCGCGTCCTGGCAGGCGCAACAGACGAGCTTCTCCCAGATATTGGCCAACGCACCCCCTGCCGCGATGTCGATCCTGCTGATCAAGGCCAATGCCTGCACCCTGCCCGCTTCCTGGAGCAATCGCTGATGGCTACCACACTGGCTGACGACCTGCGCCCGCTGCATCATCCCCGCAGTTGGGTCACGAAATATGTCTGGAGCCAGGATCACAAGGTCATCGCCATCCAGTACAGCGTGACCGCTATTTCGGTCGGGCTGGTGGCGCTGGTGCTGTCGGCGCTGATGCGGTTGCAGCTGGGCTTTCCGGGCGCCTTTCCCGCGATCCAGCCGGACAACTACCTCCAGTTCGTGTCGATGCACGGCATGATCATGGTCGTCTATCTGCTGACCGCGCTGCTGCTCGGCGGTTTCGGCAATTACCTCATCCCGCTGATGGTCGGAGCGCGGGACATGGTGTTCCCCTTCGTCAATATGCTCAGCTACTGGCTCTACCTGCTGTCGGTGATCGTGCTGGTGACGGGCTTCTTTGTGCCGGGCGGGCCGACGGGCGCGGGGTGGACGCTCTATCCGCCGCAAGCGATCAGCGAAGGGACACCGGGGCATCAATGGGGCATCGTGACCATGCTGGTCAGCCTCGCCATCTTCGTCGCGGCCTTCACCATGGGCGGCCTCAATTATGTAACGACGGTGCTGCAGGCGCGGACCAAGGGCATGACGCTGATGCGGATGCCGCTGTCGGTATGGGGCATCTTCACCGCTTCGGTGATGGGGCTGCTCGCCTTCCCGGCCCTGTTCGTCGCGGCGATCATGATGCTGTTCGATCATCTGGCGGGCACCAGCTTCTTCATGCCGACGATGCAGAGCATGGGCAAGATCACCCCGACCGAAGGGGGCAGTCCCCTCCTGTTCCAGCATCTCTTCTGGTTCTTCGGCCATCCCGAAGTCTATATCGTCGCCCTGCCCGCCTTCGGCATCGTGTCGGACCTGATCAGCGTCCATGCCCGGCGCAACATCTTCGGTTATCGCATGATGGTCTGGGCGATCGTCATCATCGGGGCGCTGAGCTTCGTCGTCTGGGCGCACCATATGTATGTGAGCGGCATGAACCCCTATTTCGGGTTCTTCTTCGCCACATCGACGCTGATCATTGCCATCCCGACCGCGATCAAGGTGTATAACTGGATGCTGACCCTGTGGCGCGGCAACATCCACCTGCGGGTGCCGATGCTGTTCGCCATCGCCTTCATCTTCACGTTCATCCACGGTGGGCTGTCGGGGTTGTTCCTGGGCAATGTCAGCGTCGATGTGCCCTTGTCCGACACCTTCTTCGTGGTGGCGCATTTCCACATGGTGATGGGCGTCTCGCCGGTGTTGGTGATCTTCGGCGCCATCTACCATTGGTATCCCAAGATCACCGGGCGGATGTGGAACGATACGCTTGGCAAGCTGCATTTCTGGATCACCTTCCTTGGCGTCTACGCGATCTTCCTGCCGATGCATTATCTCGGCATATTGGGCGTACCGCGGCGCTATTATGCGCTGGGAGAGACCGCCTTCATCCCGCAGTCGGTGCATCTGGCCAATGAATGGATCAGCGGTGCCGCGCTGATCGTGTTCGCGGCCCAGGGCCTGTTCTTCTTCAACATGATCTGGAGCCTGTTCCGGGGCCCGCGTGCCGATCCCAATCCCTGGGGCGCGGCGAGCCTGGAATGGCAGACGCCGCAAACGCCGCCCGAACATGGCAATTGGGGACCGCATCTGCCGGTCGTCTATCGCTGGGCCTATGATTATAGCGTGCCGGGCGCGCCGCGCGATTTCATCCCGCAAACCGAGCCGCGCGCATGAACCTGCTCGCGCGCCTGGCCGAGAGGAGCTGGGAGCCGGCCAGCGACCGGGACGTGCAGCCCGATCGCCCCTCGGCGGGGGCGGTGGGCCTGTCCGCCTATGTCGCGGTCGCCTGCGTCATGTTCTCGCTACTGGGGGCGGCCTATATCATGCGCATGGGGCTGCATGGCGCGCTGGGGCATAGCGGCCATGACTGGGTGCCGATGCCCGATCCACCGCTGCTGTGGATCAACAGCGCGGCGCTGGTGGGAAGCAGCATTGCCTGGGAAATCGCGCGGCGCGCGGACAGGTGGGACAAGGCCGTCCCGGCGTCCACCGCGGGAGCTGCGCTGGGACTGTGTTTCCTCATCGGCCAGTGGCTGCTCTGGCGCCATTATCAGGCGGCGGGCTTTTATCTGTCCGCCAATCCGGCAAACGCCTTCTTCTACCTGCTGACCGCGCTGCATGGGTTGCACATCATCGGCGGGTTGGTCGCGGCGGGATGGGCGGTTGTCGGGCGCAATATCCGGCATGTCCGCCTGTGCGCGCTCTATTGGCACTTTCTTCTGTTCATCTGGATTTTGCTTGCCGGGCTGCTTGTATCGACGTGAGGTCATATCGCCATGTCTCAGACGATGACGGACAGACGAGATCGCGAGGTCATCACCCCCGCCTTGCGTGAGATCGCGGCCGACTGGTCAGCCGATCAGGAGGTGTTTCGCCACACCCATTGGGGCAAGGCGATGATGTGGATCTTCCTGCTGTCCGACACCTTCATCTTCTCCTGCTTCCTGACCGGCTACATGACGATGCGCGCGTCGGCCATGCTGCCTTGGCCGAACACGGCGGAGGTGTTCGCGCTCAATATCGGGGGGCACGAAATCCCGCTGGTGCTGATCGCGATCATGACCTTCGCGCTCATCAGTTCCAGCGGCACCATGGCGATGGCGGTGAACTTCGGCTATCGCCGCGACCGGCGCAAGACCGCGGCGCTGATGCTGCTGACCGCACTGTTTGGCCTCACCTTCCTGTCGATGCAGGCGTTCGAATGGACCAAGCTGATCTTCGAGGAAGGGGTGCGGCCCTGGAGCAATCCGATGGGTGCGCCGCAATTCGGCGCGACCTTCTTCATGATCACCGGCTTTCACGGCCTGCATGTCACCTGCGGCGTCATCCTGCTGCTGATCATCGCGTCCAAGGTCGCGCGCGGCCATTACGACCGGACGGGCGATTACAGTGCGGTCGAGATTGCCGGGCTCTACTGGCATTTCGTCGACCTCGTCTGGGTCTTCATCTTCGCCTTCTTCTACCTGTGGTGAGCGCCATGAAGCACGATATCCCCGCCGCAAAGGTGCAGCCCGTTCATGAAGGGCAACAGCATCCGATCAGCCTCTACCTCAAGGTCTGGGGCTATCTGTTCGTGCTCAGCACCCTCTCCTATCTGGTCGATTACATGCATGTGCAGGGGATCATACGCTGGACGCTGATCATCCTCTTCATGCTGCTCAAGGCCGGGCTCATCCTGTCGATCTTCATGCATCTGGCGTGGGAGCGGCTGTCGCTGATCTACGCCATCCTCGTGCCGCCGCTGGTGCTGCTGGTGCTCGTGCGGATCATGACGATCGAGGCGGACTATGCCTGGTGGACGCGGGCGATCTTCATGGGTGGGGGAGGATGAGCCATGGTGCGGATGCGCTGGGTGGTAACGGGGCTGTGCGTCGCGGGGGCTACGGCGTCGCTGTGGGGCTTCAACTGGTTCGCGGGCCAGGTCTATCCTCGCTCCAAGGCCGGGGACCTCGCCTATGCGCCCGAGGACGCCCCGCCGCGCATCGACATGGCGGAGGTGCAACGGGACTGGCCGGCGAGCTTGGGCGAACCCGGCGAGGGCAATCGGGTGATCGCCTATCGGCACGCCATGCAGGGGAAGGCGCCCATGCCATCAGCCAGCGCCGCCGTTGCTGCGGCCCCCGTCGCTGATCTGGGGACGCTGCTCGCGACCGCCGATCCCAATACGGGCAAGGCGAAGACGCAGCTTTGCGCCAGTTGCCATGACTTCACGCAAGGCGGCCCAAATCGGATCGGTCCCAATCTGTGGGGCGTGGTCGGCCGAGCTGTGGCGAGCCATGCGGGCTTTGCGTATTCGCCGGCGATGAAGGCGCATGGCGGGATATGGAGCTATCAGGGTCTGTTCGAATTTCTCGCCTCGCCCGCGCGCGATGTGCCGGGCACCAAGATGGGCTTCGCCGGGCTGCGCAAGCCCGAGGACCGGGCGGCGGTGATCAAATATCTCGCGACATTGGGGAACGGCGCACCGCCGCTCCCCAAGCCGACCAGCGAATAAAGGAAAAGCTGCTCCCGCTAAGGCGGGAGCAGCTTCCGCGATCTCTCAGCGAACCACTGCGCGCGTATAGAGATGCCAGGTCGCATAGCCGAGCACTGGCAGCACCACCGCCAGGCCAACCAGGCCGGGCAGCGCGCCCAGGATCAGCAGGGCGACGACGATCAGGCCCCAAGCAGCGATGGTCACGGGATTGTTCCACGCGACCCGCACCGACGTGCGCAGCGCGACGCCCCAATTCACCTTCTTGTCGATGATCATGGGGAAGGACACGACGCTGACCGCCAGCGTGACGATCGCGAAGCACAGACCGGCAAGATTGCCGAAGATGATCATCCGCCAGCCTTCGCCCGTGCCGAACACCGCGTTCAGGAACGCACCTACCGAGGAGATCGCCTCGGGGCCGAGCCGGCCGACCGTCGAATGGTAGATGAACCATGCTGCAGCGATCCAGGCGAGGAACAGCAAGGCGGTAACGCTGGTAAGGTCGAACAGCCCCGGCGACGACGGCCCGCGCACCACATCGAGGAAATGGCGCCAGCGGCTGTCCAATCCCAGTTCACGGCGCCGGGCGAGTTCATAGAAACCGCTCGCCAAAGCGGGGCTGAAAAGCACGGATCCCGTCACCAGCGGGAACAGCAGCGGCAGGATCGAAGCCTGGCTGGCCATCAGAATCGCGAACAGGACCACCAGTGGATAGATGAAGCCGATGAAGACGAGATCGCCGCGCTTGGCCTGAAAATCATCCCAGCCCTGCCCCAGCGCAATGCGCAGATCCTGCAGGCCGATCCTGCGGATTTCATATTCATCACGGGACGAAATCGGATCACCTGGATGAGCAATTGCCATGGCCGCTCTCCCTTTGAAGACGCCACGACTGACGTTCAGCTTACCTGACCTCAGTCGGGACTGGTGCCGATGCGCCTCGTATTCGAGCTTGCGCAAGCATCGTCTCGGCATGAGGAAACGCCCCATGGCCAATGCGGGCACGTTACACCCTTCCCTTTGACGCACAAGCGCGATGATGCCGAGGGACAATGAGCAGCCGACGAGCATATGATGAGACCTGTGCGCGGGTGCGCCTGACGACCCCTAACGACGTCGCCAGGATTGAGCGTGGGAGCGAGTTGGGTTTCGACATAGGTTTCGAAGGTCATGCAGTTCATTGGGCAATCGATGACCCATGGTGCGGTCAGGCCATCACAGCGCAACGCAGCGATGAATGTCTGGGTTTTCCAGTGACCGAAGGGAGCGCGCGCTTTCAGGCGCTGGTTGCGCCGTGTCCTTCCGCGCAATCGCGTCATCTTGGTCGTGGTCGCCGTTTCGTCAATGAAGACAAGATGATGAGGCTGCCTGCGCAGGCTGGGTTGCCGATACACACGCCAGGCACGGCGCGCCTTGGCAACATCATCGCGTCCGCATTTCGATGCCAGCAGCGTTTTTTGAAGCTGTAGCCAGCTTTCAGAAGCGCTAGCGACAACGAAGCCGGATGCGCCTGAACGCCCGTCGCGGCCGCAAGCGGGGCCGACAGTTCAGGCATGGTGATGTCCGGCTCGGCATCAATCCATTTCGTCAGCGTCACCATATGGGGGGCGAGTTTGCCGTCTCCGGGTGGGCGACCCTGGCGAGCAGGTTGCGCCGATCCCGTCGCCGCAACCCGCTGCGCAAGCGTCACCGCAACTCGGACTCACTCCGAAATGACGAGAAGCCGAGCGCCGCGATTGCCCCGAAGCAATATGGTTGACGACCCGAGCCCGAAGATCAGACGAATAGGCCTTTCCCATGATCCACCTCCCACAACGGTGAATCATATTCCTCAACCCCTGGGTGTCTCGCGCAGCACCACTACCCGCCGAACGATCTCGGCTCGCCTGTAGGGCGTGGTTCAGGCATTCTTATAGATGTTCATCCGGTCCTCCGGCGCTGAAGTGTCGCGACCTCAGTCTTCCCGGCTCATGACGGATGAACAACCTCCTGAAAGCTCACATCTAGGCGGTGGCGAAGCCTGCTGATTAAGGGATTGAAGTCGCGTTCAGATGCTCTCAGAAGGCATGCGACTGGCGCGCCACATTCGACCGGCGCCGCCCGAGCCAGATAACCCACGAAGATTGGGTCACCGACAGCGGTGCCATCGGCCATAGACGACATTGCCCAAACCCGCCCCGAGATCCCTGACTTTGAACCCAATGGGGCCGCCAGCATATATTGCCTGCTTATGCCGCGTCGCCGTGTCGCGCCAGATCTTCCGGCAACGGGATCTGACCGCTGCGATTCTTCACGGCGGGAAGATCGGCAACCTTAGCACGCCAGGCGTGAAGAGCCGTGAGTTCCGGAGCGATTGGCAAGCCAACAATGTCGGCAAACATCAGGCCGGCAAACAAGGTTATGTCGGCCATCGAAAACTGGTCACCCGCCAGGAAAGGCTGTTTCGCCAGCACATCATTGAAATAGGGCATATTGGCCACGGCAAATGCGCCACGCCGCTGCCCCCATTCCTTTGCGCCACCCCACTCTGGCGCCCGCCAAGGGCGCAGCGCAGCGCCAAGGCCCGGGGTCCCATAGTGGAAATAATCGTCGACGGCGTCGATCAGCATCATCTCGGCCCGACGTTGCATCATGTGGATGAGCCCCTTCTCACGCGGCGTCGTGCCGGTCAGTATGGGGTTGCCATCCAGATTGTCGAGATATTCGGTTATAGCTGTAGACTCGGAAATAATCGTGCCGTCGTCCAGCTCCAGAACAGGGATCTTCCCGATCGGGTTCATCGCGAAAAACGCCGGCTGCTTCTGTTCGGCGGCTATCAGGTCGACGCTGACGAATTGGACCTGGTCCTCAAGACCTTTTGCGGCCAGGACGATGCGGACCCGTGCGGGATGGGGTGCGGCCTCCCGATCATAGATCTTCATAAAATTCCTCTCTATCTGGCAGTTGGTAGATGAAATAGATATATCGTTATGGGTGTGTCAATGCCTATCTGCCAAGTGGCAGATGAAACGGGCGAGGGCATGGGGATGAGTACGAACACCAGAGAGTTAATTCTGAGCGCTGCCACGCGGGCTGCGCAGGCGCATGGCTATGGCGGACTGAACTTTCGTGATCTCGCGGAAGCCGTGGGCATCAAGTCGGCAAGCATCCATTATTATTTCCCCAGCAAGGCCGATCTCGGCGCGGCGGTGGCGCGGCGTTATCGCGAGGATGCTGCAGCGGCTCTGGAAGCCCTGTCGGACGAAACGTTGGATCCGCTCGCATGCCTGCGTCGCTATCCCGATACGTTCCGCAAGGCGCTTGAGAATGACAACCGAATGTGCCTCGGCAGCTTCATGGCCGCCGAGTTCGACGATCTGCCGGACGCGGTGGTAAAAGAGGTCCAGCTCTTTGCCGACGTCAATGTCGCATGGATCGGTCGCCATCTTACAGCAGCTTCCCTTATCGCCGCTGAGAAAAGCGAACAGAGGGCACAGGCGATATTTGCCGCCATTGTCGGCGCGCAGCTTCTCGCCAGAAGCCGGTCAGATGTCTCACTCTACAATTCGGTGATCGCCAGCTACCGGGAGGCGGGTCTCCTGCCTTGTTAAGTGCGCTGAAGAATCCGGATGACTGATCCGTCATAGGTCGCCGTCGACTTCATGTGCATGATCATACAACCGTTGCCTTCGCGGCCTCCACCTGCGCCGAATCGAAATAGTCGCGCCAGTGCGTGATCCGTCCGTCCTGCAGCTCGAATATGCCCATGACGGAAAATTGCGACCACTTGCCATCGATCAGGAAACGATCCAACCTCTCGGTCCTCCTGCCGGGCATGGTCGTCGGTGATGCTGAACGCGGCCAACTGGTCGAGCGTAAGTCCGTCCTGCCGATACACGTCCATCAGCTTCGGGCTGACCGCCCGAGACGCAGCCTCCGCTTCACGACGTCGGGGGACCCGCCGACGGCAGGTCTTACGGCCCCTTATCGACGCCGTTTTCCAGCTGATGCGTCGCGAAGCCATGCCTGAGAGTATGAACGCTGACGCGCTTGACGGGGCCTGCTGCCTTTTGCCCTTCTTCAGGACACGTCAAAAGTACGGCCCCGACCATTCGAGGTGCTTGATTGCGTTCCAGTATTCAGGGCGCCACGGCTCAACGCGATAAATCGTGCGAGGTGGTAATCCTCGTCACCGAGTTGGTGGTCGATCATTGTGAGCCTCTTGGCGTAGTGCGCGACCCGGTTTTCCCAGGCCATCCCGATGCCCCCGTGCATCTGAATGGCTTCTTCAGCGACCAGCGTCCCCGCGCGACCGATCGTGTATTTTCCCGCCGCAATGAGCCGCTCTCTCTCGCTCGCGGCCGATTCGAGCGCGTCAGCGGCATTTATGGCCGCCGAGCGCGCTTGCTCGATTTCGACCGCGATCGTCGCGATACGATGCCGCAGTGCCTGGAACGCGCCGATCGGCATGCCGAACTGACGCCGGGTACGCAAATATTCCAGCGTCGAATGTTTCAGAACTTCCATGACGCCCACCGCTTCCCAGACGAGCGCAGTGATACCGGCCGCCATTGCGCGCTGGATGATGGGTTGACCGGACATCGCCACGAGCGTTGCCGGAGCGGCGGTCAGGCGCAGATCGCCACCCCGTCCGCCATCAATCAGCGGATATCCCCGACATTCGACGCCGCTGCCGCCATTATCGACGAGAAACAAGCCCAGGTCGTCTTCACTCCCCGATATCCGCGCGGAAACAACAATCTGATCGGCCGCTCCCAGTTGGGGTATGACTATTTTCTCGCCGGTGAGGACCCATCCCGTTGGGGTTTGCGTTGCTCGGGTCGTCATCGATGTGCCCGCGTGGCGGCCGCCGGGCTCCTCATGCGCAAAGGCCAGGACGCAAGCGCCTGCAATGACCCTGCCCAGCGTCTCCTCCCAGCCGCCCGCCTCCGCCAGAATGCGCCCGGCCATCAGCGTGCCGAGAAAGGGTTCGACGACCAGTCCGCGCCCCAACTGTTCGAAGACAATGGCGATATCCGATCCCGTTCCGCCGAAGCCGCCCGCATGCTCTGGCAACAGTGCGCCGACCACACCCAGATCGGCCAAGGCCTGCCAATGCTGCCGGGACCATCCGTCGGCCGACCCGCTTATGCCGTGCCGGGCTTCGATCGCATAACGCTCGCGGAGAAATCTGCCGATCGTATCGGCAAGCATTTGATGATGTTCGAGTGGATGGAAGTCCATTGCTTAAAATTCCAGGAGATCTTTGGCGATGATATCGCGCTGAATTTCATTGGAGCCGCCAAAGATCGAAAGTTTTCGGTTGTTGAAATATTGGGTGGCGACCGAGGCGCCGTAGGACGGCCCTACCGCCTCCCCGGCGAAATCGCCTTCGAGCGCTTCGGACACAAACGGCTGCGCATAACTGCCAAGCGCGCGGCGCATACAGGCGGTGATTTCCTGTCGGATCTCCGTACCCAACAGCTTCAACATGGAGCTTCCCGCCGCGAACGGAACGCCCTGTTCCGTTGCTGCCAGGACTCGTAGATTTGTGGTCCGCATGTTCTCAAGTCTGATCTCGAGACGCGCCAGGCGAGCGGCGAAGAGGATTTCTTCGGCAGACGTGCCATCTCCCGTCCGTTGCGCCTTCACGATCTCGCGAAGGTGGCGAAATGCCGCCTCGGACGCACCGACACCAGCGATATTCGTGCGTTCGTAGCCCAGCAGATATTTAGCGTAGGTCCACCCGTGATTTTCAGTGCCGACCAAATTCTCGACCGGGACGCGGACATCGGTGAAGAACACGTCGTTCACCTCCGCCTCGCCGTCGAGCAGACGGATAGGCCTTACCTCAACACCCTTCGCCTTCATATCCATGAGCAGAAAGGAAATGCCTTGCTGCTTCCTGCCTTCGCGCGACGTGCGTACGAGACAGAACATCATGTTCGCGTGCTGGCCCAGTGTCGTCCAGGTCTTCTGGCCATTCACAATATAATGATCGCCATCCCGCATGGCGCTGGTTTGCAAGCCCGCCAGGTCGGAGCCTGCTCCGGGCTCCGAATAGCCTTGGCACCACCAATCCGTGCCGTTGAGAATGCGGGGAAGCCTGTGCATGGCGGTGACAAACCAGGCCAATGGAGCGCCGGCGTTTTGCTGAGCGCGGCGGTGTAAAAACCGGCCATTG
>NZ_JBANRK010000039.1:0-9886 GCF_037860795.1 Sphingobium mellinum
GGATGGAGCAGCCCGGTAGCTCGTCAGGCTCATAACCTGAAGGTCGTAGGTTCAAATCCTACTCCCGCAACCAACAATCCCAATCAATCACTCAACACACACGCACGCGCGGTCCATAAAAATGGGGGCCAGAACTCCGCAGTTCGCTCATGAGCTGCTTCCCGGATTGTCCGCGATTTATAGATTAACGCTCTTCGCATTCCGGACCTCTTTGGCTGTTTGGATATTCCACTGCTGTGAGTCCGTCGCGGATCGGGTCGGGACGATGCCCGTTCAATCCGGGGCGATGTCAGCGCGGCGGCCACCGGTCCAGCGGGGTCGCATATGTGTCGCGCGCCATGGCGACCTTGGAAATGGACGAGGTTTTTGCTAAGGGCTTCAGCTTCAACTTCAAACGCGTCGTGCTTTTTCGCAATGAGAGGCATGCCATTGATATCGAATGTTCAAGGATAAACATTGCCTTCCTATAAAGCACCCTCATTCCAAGACCGCATTGCCGCAGCCGGATCGGCCAAACAAAAGGCCCTGGATGCACTGAGAGCCAAGCCACCTGTCGACGAGGCGGTCATGGCGGAACGCCGCCGGGCGCGCGAAGCAAAGGACCAAGCCATCGCGGTTGAGCGCGCGGCGAAGGCCGAGGCTGCTGCATTGGCCAAAGCGCAGAAGGCGGAACGCAAGGCCGCCGAACAGCAAGCGGAAGCCGAAAGGCAAGCCGCCGCCGATGCCGCCGCAGCCCTCAAGGCCGCCAGGTTGAAGCCCGCGAGCGCCGCTGAAATGAAGGCCGCGCGGGATGCGCGCTACGCTGCGCGCAAAGCCCGAAAATAACGGCTAGCGCTCGTGCCGGCGCCACGCTGAGTATCCACCGACGTTTCGGAGAATGCTATGGCCGACTTGTATCAGAAGGCTTTGGAGTCGGAACGCCGAAGCCTGTGGGCCGAATGCAGGCTAAAAGGTCTCGCCAAGGATACGCCCCAGCGCATCCGTATAGCGGAACTGGACGGATTGCTGGCGCAGCATAAAGCCAGGAAGGGCGGCGGACCTGCGCCGTCCGCCCCCGCGTCGAAGGGGGCATGAGCGGGTCTGCGAATTGAGACGCCCCGGGGTGATGTCCTTCGCCAGACGACCCATTATAGAGTCGCGATTGCGACAGGTCTTGGAGTGAAATGGCGAATGCCAATTTGAGCATTGCCAAAGCAGACAAGCGGCGGATGGATTGCAATTATGTTGCAGGGCGCGCTATCGTAGATACAGATGTCGGATTTTCCTTCTTTCCCACCCAATCCGGATTTCGGGACCGGCGCCTATCGCCGTGCGATCAGGGTCACCAACCGGCCCGGCGAGGTGTTCGGCGAGCTGGAGGACATCATCCACGCGATCCGCTGTACGATCACGCATGACGGCGAAGTCATAACCGATGTCGATGCGGCGTTCGTTCGGTGGCCGATGACCACATGTCCGGGCGCGGTCCAGCCGATAAGGGAACTGATAGGTGTTCGGCTCGACACGCCGATCGCCTGGTTTTTTACCGGCGGGCGGGCGCGGCAGAATTGCACGCATATCTATGACATGGTGATAGCGATGCTGCTTCACGCGCGGCGCGACGAAGCTGTGCGGCGGTACGATGTCGTGATCCCCGACAATGTGGGCGATGAACCGTCGCGAGCCACGCTGCTGCGCGATGGCAGGCCCATCTTGGAATGGCGCGTTTCGGGTGGCGGCGAGATACTGTCACCGGAAACCTATGCCGGCAGGCGCGTGATCCGGGGTTTCAGCAGCTGGGCGACGGAGGCGCTCGACGATGAGCAACTGGACGCGGCGCTCATTCTGCAGAAGGGCTATTGGCAGTCGGGGGGGCGCAAGGTGTTGATTGGCTCTGTCGGAGGGCCGATCCGCGATCAGGAAGCCGAATTCAAGGGCGCCTGTTACAGCTATTCCTCGCCGAGATTCGAGCGGGCTGAACGATTGCCGAGCTGGCGCGATCTCTCCGACGGGACAAGGCTGCTGCGGTTCGATCCCTTTGGACCCGAAAGGTGACTGCCGGCTGAAGACGCAGCCCGTCCGCTTAGCTCCTCATAGGCTACGCCGGTCAGAAACCCCGCGAAGGCAAAACGCCACAATCGCGGCGACGTTGCTTTGCCGCTCTTCATTGCTGACAAGCTCCTCGCGGGCCAAGGGGCCGACCAGCGCTTCGAAGATTGAGCCCGCGATGCAGGCGGCCGCAGCGCGAACGTCCTGCTGAACGAAGTCGCCGTTCAACACGCCTTGCTCAATGATGGATTCGAAGACGCGGCCGAGTTTGCGGCGAAATTGAAGGCGTACGACATCAATATCCGCGTCGACCGGTTCAGCGACCAGCGCATGGGCCATGCGCCGCCCGGCCAGCGCGCGATCGGCGAAGGCCCAGATCGCATTCTTCAACCTTTGAGGTGGAGTGCCATCGGCCGTCCCGATTGCCGTGACGAGGTCGATCTCCGCTTGCGCCACCGTGGCGACCACTTCATTCATCAAGTCGGTCTTGGTCGGGAAGTGGCGGTAGACAGTCCCGATGGCGATGCCCGCCCGGGCCGCGATCATTGCCATTTGCGCTTCCCGAAAGCCGGTTTCGCTCACCAGTTCACGCGCCGCGTTCAGCAGCACCAGACGGGTTTCCACGGCGGAGCGCCTGCGGCCCGCCGCCCGCGGCATATCAGGATCGTCTGCGCCAGATGCGGGCTGCTTGCCACTTGCCATTTTCGGTCCACATGCTTCCGTTGCTCGTGACTTTCACCGCGTCACTATCAGGCTTTCCAGACCGACGCGATCCGTTCTGGAGCAGGCGGCGTCGCTGAATCCGACCAACGCGGGTGGACGAAGTCTGCCATGCGAACCCGACCGTCACAACGGTGAATCTTGACTCAGGTGAATCGCGATTCTACTAATTGCGGGAGGCCGCGACGGCACCTACATTGATCTTCGAACGCTATCGCGCGCTTGGGAAAGCAGCGGATAGCCGACATGCGGCGCATGGTCATCGCCCGCTCTCTTTGAAGGAATTTCAACATGCCACATGATCCTGTCGTCATCGCCAGCTATGCCAGGACGCCCATGGGCGGCTTTCAGGGGGCCTTGTCGCCGTTGAAGGCGACCGAGCTTGGCGCCGCCGCCGTAAGGGCAGCGGTCGAGCGGGCGGGGGTCGCGGCGGACGCGATCGACCGCATCTATATGGGCTGCGTCCTGCCGGCCGGATTGGGGCAGGCGCCGGCGCGGCAGGCGGCGCTTGGCGCAGGCCTTGGCCTCAATACGGAAGCCACTACCGTCAACAAGATGTGTGGTTCAGGCATGCAGGCCGCGATCATGGCGCATGAGGCGCTGGCGGCCGGGGCTGCCGACGTGATCGTCGCGGGCGGCATGGAGAGCATGACCAACGCGCCCTATGCCCTGCCCAAGCACAGGTCCGGTGCGCGGATCGGCCATGACCGCATCGTCGACACGATGATGATGGACGGCCTTGAGGACGCCTATGAGCCGGGCAAGGCCATGGGCGTCTTTGCCGAGGAAGCGGTCCGCGACTATCAGTTCAGCCGCGCCGATCAGGATGACTATGCGCTGCGTTCGCTGTCCCGCGCCAAGGACGCAATCGCCAGCGGCGCCTTCGTCCGCGAAATCACGCCAATCACGATCACGGGGCGGGGCGGTGACACCGTTATCGACACCGACGAGCAGCCCGGCAAGGCGCGCCCGGACAAGATCCCGTCGCTCAAACCCGCATTCGTCAAGGACGGTACGATCACGGCAGCCAATGCCTCATCCATCTCGGACGGCGCAGCCGCTCTCGTCATGACGCGACGAAGTGTTGCCGAAAGGCTCGGCCTGTCGGTCATCGCCAACGTTGTTGCCACGAGCGCTCATGCTCATGAGCCGGCGGGCTTCACCACCGCCCCGGTCCCCGCCATACGCAAGCTTCTGGCAAAGGCCGGCTGGACGGTGGCGGATGTCGACCTGTTCGAAGTCAACGAGGCCTTTGCCGTGGTGGCGATGATCGCCGCCAAGGATCTGGGCATCCCGATGGAAAAGTTGAATGTGAATGGCGGAGCGACCGCTCTTGGCCATCCGATAGGGGCATCGGGCGCGCGGATTTTGGCGACTTTGCTGGCCGCCCTGGAAAATCGCGGGCTAAAGCGGGGCGTCGCCAGCCTGTGCATTGGCGGTGGCGAAGCGACTGCCATGGCGGTCGAGCTGGTTTGATTGCGCCTGTTGAGGGATCGGCGGGAGGATATTGATATAGAGGGATCGTCGCCATCGCCTCCAGCCAGCTATTGTCGCCACGATTATCGGGGCCTAGAAAGGCTTAAAGCTTAAAAAAGCGAATAGCTGGGGAGAGTCGAATGAGCGTGGCTTTGGACGGACAGATCGAGAAGCGCCATTCGGCGTGCCGTTATTGCGTCGGCAATTGTGGCGTGATCGTTGATGTCGATGTCCGAACGGGCCGGGCGATCGATCTTCGCGGTGACAGGGAGCACCCGCTGACCAAGGGCTATGCCTGCATCAAAGGCCTTCAGGGCGTGTATGCGCTCAACGCCCCGGATCGCATCCTGCGCCCGCTCAAGCGTAACGAAGAGGGCGGGTTCGACGAGATTCCGCTGGAACAGGCGCTTGATGAGATCGCGGCCAGGATGCAGGTCTGCCTGGCTGAAGATGGACCGCATTCGGTCGCCGTTTACAAAGGGACGCAAGGTTTCACCCACGCCCCGTTGCTGGAAATCGTGCGGCGATGGCTGGAATCCATCGGCTCTCCGTACATGTTCACCACCTGGACGATCGATCAATCGAACAAATTCGTGGCGGCGGAGCGATTGGGCGTCTGGGGCGGCGACGCGCATCATATGCTCGAATCCGAAGTGATGATGATCGTCGGCGGCAACCCGCTCGTATCGATCGGCATGATGGGTATCACCCCCACCAATGTCACCAAACAGTTCAAGGCCGCCAAGGAGCGCGGCATGAAGCTGATCGTGGTAGATCCGCGGCGATCGGAAACGGCGGCCCTTGCCGACCTGCACCTGCAGATCAGACCGGGCCAGGATGTCGCGCTGTTCGCCGGACTGCTGCGCGAAGTCCTGGCCAACGGATGGGAAGACAGCGAATTCTGCAGGGCGCATGTCATCCAGATGGACGAACTGCGCGACGCGGTGGAGCCGTTCACCATCGACATGGTGTCCGAGCGTACCGGGCTGTCGGCAGAAGATGTCCGTCTGGCAGCGCGCATGTTCGCCCATGATGCGCGGCGCGGCGGCGCTTTCAGCGGAACCGGGCCGTCCATGGCGCCGCATTCGAACCTGTCGGAACATCTGATCCAGGCGCTCAACGTCATATGCGGCCGCTATAACCGGGAAGGCGACGTCGTGCGCGGCGCAGGCCTGATCCGCCCGCGGACATTCGTGGCGCAGGTCTATCCCCCCAGGCGCAGCTGGCAGCGCGAGCCCAAAATGCGCGCGACCGGCTATGGCACGCTGAACGGCGAAATGATGACGGCTGCGCTGCCTGACGAGATACTGACGCCCGGGGCGGGCCGCGTTCGGTCCCTGATCGTGGTCGGCGGCAATCCGGCGGCGGCCTTTCCCGATCATGTGAAAACGCTCAAGGCCTTGAAGGCGCTCGACCTTCTGGTCACGGTCGAACCCTTCATGACGGAAACCGCGCGGTTCGCGCACTATATCCTGCCCCCGACGATGCAATATGAACGATGGGATCTGCTGTTCGGGCAGGAAAGCGAGTCCATGAATCCCGAACCCTATCAGCAGTTCTTGCCTGCCGTCGCTACGCCCCCCGCCGGTTCCGACCTGATCGAGGACTGGCGGATATTCTATGAACTGGCAAAGCGGCTGGGCCATGAACTTATGTTCTGCGGCAGCCCGATGGACATGGAAAGGACGCCGACTTCGGAAGAGCTGATAGAAAAGATCATCGCGGATGGCCCGCTGTCCCTCTACCATCTGAAACAACATCCGCGCGGCACGTTCGTTGATGTGCCTCCGGCTGTGGTCCAGCCCGGCAGCGGCGATCCTTCGGCCCGGTTCGAGGTGGCCCCCGCCGATGTGGTCGAGGAACTGGGTGCCTTCCGCGCCGAACCGTTCGCGTCGACGGAATTTCCCTATCGGCTGATTTCGCGAAGGATGCGGGAAATGCTGAATACCGTTGGACAGAATTTCCCGGTATGCCGCGCTCGCGAACCCTACAACCCGGCCTATTTTCATCCGCAGGACATGGCTGCGATCGGCATAGAGTCAGGCGGCTGGGTAGAAATCGCGTCTGACCATGGCCAGCTTCAGGCGATCGCCAAGCCCGATGGCAGCATCGTCAGGGGATCGATATCGATGACCCATTGCTGGGGCGGGCTTCAGGAGGATGGACGCCCCTATACGCAGGTCGGCGCGAACACGAATCTGCTTATCAGCACGGATCGTGACGTGGAACCCATCAACGCCATGCCGCGCATGTCCGCCATCCCGGTGAAGGTACGCCCGATTGACTCGCCGGAATGAGGCCGTGCCGGCGCCGGGTTTTCCGATCATTCAGTGAAAGTATCGAATGACTTGATCCGCGAAACTACCCCAATATCGTTTCTTTTCATCCAATGTGGTACGCCTGCCATAATGGAAATAGGGTGACAACAGTTGGATCGTGGTCACGCCATAATCCTGTGCGCGGCGGAATTTATCGATATCCCAGTCGTCATTGAGGATCATGACAATTTCGAAAGGGAGATGGTCACGGCCGGCCTCGCGCCGCATCTGGTCAAGTGACGCTATAAGGGGCGGCATGTCTTCTACCTTATTGCCCGTGTCCATCCATCCATCGCATAACGTCGCCGCGCGGCGCATGGCGGGGATGCTCGCCCCCGCCGCGATGATCGGTACATGACCTGGTGCAGGGAGGACGCGCAGACGCGGGAAGTCAAAGAACTCGCCGTGATGTTCAACGATGTCTCCCGTCCAAATCTTTCGCAGGACCGCGATCATTTCGTCCGTGCGTTTGCCGCGGCGAGAAAAGTCGATGTCATATGCATCGAACTCTTCCTTCATCCAGCCCACGCCGGCGCACATCATGACCCTGTTCTGACTGAGCACCGCAAGCGTGCCCGTGGCCTTTGCCACCTCTATCGGGTTGCGCAGCGGTAGCACATAGACGCTCTGCATCACCTTGATACGGCTGGTGGCGCCTGCGATCATTGACAAGGCGGTCCAGGGCTCCGGAAAGGACCATCTTTCCTCGATCTGGAAGAAGGGTGGCAGGTCGGCGGAACCAGGATAGCGGGACGCGATGACTTCGGGAATGACGGCGTGGTCCGAGACCCCGACACCGTCAAAACCCAACTCTTCACAATGAATGGCACATTCAATCAGCTGATCGTCCTCGACTTGTGACATCAGACTCCAGAATTTCACGGAGAGCCTCCTAATACAGCCGAAACAGCTTGAAATGGCATCACGACAAGCAGGCGGAGCCCCGACCAGTCTGGTCGGGGCTCCTGATGATCGACCGCGCCATTGCATTCAATAGCGCGGCCGGCCCGGTTTCAGGATCGGCGCCCGGATCAGAACCGATATTCGGCACGAACGCCATAGGTTCTGGGCCTGCCCGCCTGATAATAGGTGCCGTGAGGCTGGCTGGTGGCGCGATAGACCGCATATTTTTCAGCGAAGGCGTTATCGATATAGAAGCCGAGACGAAGATTGTCGCCCGGAGGACTGACATAGCCGGAGAAATTGGCGATGGCGTAGCCCTTCTGTTGATCGTAATGGAGCACGCTACCGCCATTTGGTGCGAAATCGAACGACGACCTGTATTGGGCAACGCCGGCGAGGTTTGCCTTCCACGTTCCGATCGGGAATTCATAGCTCGCGTTCAGAGAAGCCTGAAGACGCGGCGCATGAACCGCTCGTACACCATCCAGATTGGTCGCTGGTCCCTGAGGACAGTTTATGAGCACGGCACCCGGAGCGTTCGGATTGCCGGTGCCCGAAAGGTCGACGCAAACTTGCGCCGCATTTTCATAATTGAAAAATTCGGTGTGGAGGTAAGATAAGGTTGTGCCGATCGTCAGACCATCAACCGGACGAATATTCGCCTCGAATTCCGCGCCATATCCTTCGACGCCCCCGGCATTTTCATAGCGCGAACCGCCAGCGGTCGCGTCGATAATCTGAGTCTGGAGATCCTTGTTTTTATAATAGAACAGGGCGAGTGAGGTATTCAGCGCGCCGCCAAGCGCCTTGTTCTTCACACCGATTTCGTGACTGAAAATCCGCTCGGGACGGAGTGCTTCCGCGGGCGAGGTGGCAGGCGTGCTGAGGCCGCCCGCTTTGAACCCCCGGGTGTAGCTGTAGTAGATATTGGTCGGCCCGTTATCCCATGCCAGCACGAACCGCGGGGTAAAGGCGTGGAAGGAGGCGCCGAATTCGAACGACGCGGGCAAACCGAAGGCCTGGAAGCCCGCGTTATTCTCTCCAGAAATCGATCGCTTGTCATAGGTGTAACGACCGCCCACCGTCACCTTCAACTGCTCGGTCAGCTTGTAGTTGCCTTCGACGAAGGCGGATACGGATTCTGTCTTGATGTCGTTGGATACCCCCGGCCCGTCGCCGGTGAATGCCAGGAAGGCATATTGATCGCCCGTCAGGCCTATGTTGAAGAACGCGCTGTCATGAAGGTAATTGACGCCAAAAAGATAGTTGAAGGGGCCATCCAGATGCGATGAAACCTGAAACTCCTGGGAGAAGGTCTTGCCGCCCACGCCCCGATTTTCAAATACGAAAAAGGGTTGCGGCGTGAGATCATTGTCGGCGAACTGCACGCTGCGATCGGACAAGTAGCTGGTCAAGCTTGTAAGATCAAAATCACCCACTGTGAAAGAGGCGCGCAAATAGGTCCGGAAAACCCTGTTGCGCCATACGTTGAGATCATTCTGGTTAGTCTCGTAAAAGCCGGACGCCGGTTTATCGCCGCTGGTCTGACACACCCAGCAATAGGGCGCGCCCATTGCGAGCTGGTCGAAATCCTTCTTCTGCCGGCTGTTCTGATACTCGACTCCGGCAACGATGTCGGTGCCGCCGCCCGGTTGCCATCTGATCGTGCCACGCGCCGTATAGCTGCGCCCACCCCCCAGGTGGCTGCCGGTGGCAATATTGTGGATATAGCCGTCTTCATCGAGGTAACGGCCCGCGAAGCGAACGCTTAGCGTGTCACTCACCGGCAAGTTCAACATCGCATCGGCCTGCTTGTGATCGAACCGGCCATATTCGGCGGCTACGCGGCCTTCAAACTTCGAAGTCGGCAATGCAGAGTTGAGCCGGATGACGCCGCCAGTTGCGTTACGCCCGTAGAGCGTGCCCTGAGGTCCGCGCAACACTTCGATGGTGCCTGGGTCGACAAGGTCCAGCAACGCGTTATATCCTGCGGTCCTCTGCAGGTAGGCACCGTCCAGATATACCGAAACGGGGGCCTCGACACCGGGCGTCGCGAACGCTTGTCCGATACCGCGAATATAGAGCTGGGCGAAGCCGGTACCTTCCGAAAAATCCGCGCCAGGCACGACAAGCTTGACGTCTCGCATATTTCTGAGGCCCAGTTGCTGGGCGGCCTCGGGGCTGACCGCGGTCACGGCGACCGGCACGTCCTGGAGCCGTTCCGAACGGCGCTGCGCGGTAACGATGATGTCACCGCTCGATGGTGCGTTGGTTTGATCGGCGCCGCTGACCGCTGCTGAAACTGGTTCAGCTTGCGCATATGCGGAATGGACAAAGAAGGCACTGCCGGTCAGCAGGGCGCTTCTGAGAGGCTGTCTCGAAACGGCGGCGTAATGACGGTGGACGATCGAGCTCCGGTATGATTCCAGAGGGTTGCGACA
>NZ_JBANRK010000040.1:0-9515 GCF_037860795.1 Sphingobium mellinum
CATGCCGTGGAACTGGCGGCCAGATCAGCGATCGATCGCCGAAGCCGCCTGAACCGCGGTCCTCAGGCCACGCTTACCTAGAATTTGCCGTCGGCAGCGCGATACACGCCATCCAGAGATTGAGCACCGCGCTGCTAGTTAACCAACTGCAAACGTCGGTTCACGCCTACGGCCCTCACGCCGTGAAAAGAGAAACCATGGGAGAGAGTGATGAAGAGCATCTGGTTGTTAGGGGCCTGCGTACCTACGCTCATAAGTGCCTTCTATACCTCTGCCGCAGTCGCTCAAGAAGGCGATGGCGAGATTATCGTAACGGCGCGTCGACGTGAAGAAACGCTGATCAACGTTCCGGTCGCGGTCTCCGCTGTTACGGGCGCGGAACTCGAGCGCCGGGGCGTGAACTCGCTCGACGGTATCGCGCGCCTTGTTCCTCAATTGATTTCGGCAGACGGAGGAACGGTCACGGGCGGAAATATCGTGCTGCGGGGCATCGGTGGTGGCGACAATCCATTCGGCGATCAGGCAGTGTCGTTCAACATCGACGGAGTGCAGATCGCGCGCGCCGCGATCCGCCGCATGGGCCAGATGGACATGCAGCAGGTGGAAGTTCTCAAAGGACCGCAGGCGCTTTTCTACGGCAAGAACAGCCCGGGCGGCGTCATCTCCATCCGAACCGGGGATCCGACCAAGCAACTCACAGGCAAGGCATCGCTGGGCTACGAAGTGAATGCCGATGAGTGGCGCGGAGAGGCTTTCATCGCCGGCCCGATCACCGATGACCTCGGATTTCGTGTGGCCGCCTATGGATCGAAGATGCGCGGGTGGGTGCGCAACACCACGCCTCGTACCGAGATTGCGGCCCCGAAGCATCAATATGCTCCGCGGGTCGAAGAATTCGCTGTTCGCGGCACTCTGAAATATGAACCCGCGGACAATTTCGATGCGCGTCTCAAAGTCAACTATGGCGAAGTTCATAGCGATGGCTTCACGTCGACTCTGCAGTATGTGTTCTGCGGGAATGGCACGCCCCAGCACGGGCAGATCGATGATTGCAAGGCCAACGACACGGTGTCGGTCGGAGCGCTACGGCCCAATTTCGCCGGACGCGATCCCATTTTCGGGAAGGCCAATGGTGAACTGTACGGCCTGCAAAAGCAGGCGCTGATCGGCCTCGAAATGAACTATCATCCCAGTGACGTTTTGACGTTATCTTCCATTACCGGCTTCTACAGCTCTTCCGAAGATAGCCTCGTGAACTCAACGGCGACATACGTCCCGAGCCGGGTCCTGGCGATCCATCCGAAGCTGAAGTTCACTGAACTTTCCGAGGAACTGCGCGTAACTAGCAACTTCGATGGACCTCTGAATTTCATGTTTGGAACGCACCTGCAGGACAGCAAGGCAAAAACTTCGACGCTGGCTGTGTTCAATGGATCAAGCTTCAATACGGTGCCACCTCTGACGCCGTTGATTGTCGCCGACTATGCTCTCAAGCAAGAGGGTCGTGCTTATTCGGCATTCATGCAGATGCAGTGGGATATAACGGATCAAATCCAGCTTTCCAGTGGTGGCCGCTACTCGTACGAGCGCAAGAAGCTCCCTCTGGTGGCAATTCAGCGCAATGTTGATCCGGCGACCGGATTGGTTCTGCCGGTGGAGCCGTTTGCGACTCCTGTGACGAAGGCGAAGTGGAACGACTTTTCACCCGAGGTGACGCTTTCATATCATCCCGATAGAAACACCAATATCTATGGATCCTATAAACATGGATTTATCTCAGGTGGCTTCAACTCGGGTTCTTCGGGCTTCGCCAACGCGCTGGATTATGACCAGCAGACTGTCAAAGGCTTCGAAGGTGGGGTGAAGGCATCCTTATTCAGTGGCACGCTCCGTCCGAGCTTGGCGCTTTACACCTATAGCGTGACTGGGCTGCAGGTGACGGTCGTTACCCAAGGCACGATTCAGGAATTGAAGAACGTCGGCAAAGTCAGGAGCAAGGGCGGGGAGTTCGATCTCGTCTATCGCACGCCTCTGCCGGGCTTAACGTTAAGCAGCGCGATAGCCTATAACCGAGCGCGCTATGTGGAATATTTTGCGAATTGCTACCGCGGCCAGAGCAAGGCGCGGGGTTGTGCTTTCGTGCCGGTAGCCGGACAGGTTGGAAAGGGCACGCCGGCACCGGCGGGGGTAAACGGCACCCTGCAAAACTTGGCTGGAACACAGGTGTTGCGTGCACCCGAATGGACCGGAAACGTTGGCTTCGATTACGAAAGCTCGATCGGTACAAATCTGAAGATCGGCCTGTCTGCCAACATGTCGTTCAGCGCCAGCTATTTCGCCGATCCCGCCTCAAACCCCAACGGACGGGTGCCGAGCTACCAACTTTTTGATGCTACGCTCCGCATTGCGCAGGCTGATGATCGCTGGGAGGTGGCCCTCATCGGTCGCAATCTGACTGACCAGTTCTACTGGGGTCGAATTGTCGACAGTCCGTTCACCGGCACGGCGCCTGGCAACGAAACGGGCCCGTCCGTTTACGGTGATCTGCAAGGCCCGGTCAGTCGCGGCCGCGAGGTCATGCTCCGCCTGAGCACGAAGTTCTGAGATTACCGAAGCCAGGGATCGAGCCGTTGGGAGTGTCGAGGTAATGCGTGGAATGCTGATGTTGCTCGGGGCGATAGCTGCCAGTCCTTCATATGCCCAGACGCCGAAAAGCGGCTCGGCCCTGGCTTATGATCGAGGGTCGCAGCCTGTCGTCTCCATCCCTCCTGCTGAGCAGGGACTTCAAACCGTGGTCGCTGAACCGTGGCTGTCCATTTCGAAGGAAACCCCAGCGCTTGCGGGAATGGACAACAAGCTTTTGCTGGAGGGCGGTGTTTTTGACCGCGGGGGAAACCTCCTGATTGTGGAGGTCATCGGCGGGCGCGTAATGCGAATTGCGCCCGATCGGACCTTAAGCGTCCTGCTGCCTAAGAACGCGTCTGGATCTGCCGGAGTGGCCATTCATAAGGACGGCCGCATCTTTGTCGCCGCCGTAGGCGACATGAAGCGTGGCGGCTCCGTGTATGCGATACGGCCAGACGGTTCCGGCAAGGATGTCATCATTCCTCCCGAAAGCGGCTATGTCCCCGATGACCTCGTCTTTGATGACGACGGGGGATTCTATTTTACCGACTTTAGGGGAGACAATGCCGAACCGATCGGACAGGTTGTCTATATGTCGCCTGACAGAAAATCGCTCACGCCTGTCATGTCGCGCTTGTCGATGCCGAACGGCATTATGCTCAGTCCGGACGGGAAAACACTCTGGGTGGGCGAGACCGGGAGGGGCCTCCTGCACCGGATCGAACTGGCCGCACCCGCCAAGATCGGTCTATTCGGAACGACTATAGCTTACCATTTTACGGGGTCGCGAGCGGATTCGATTCGCGTGGATAAAGACGGGAATGTCTACGTCGCCTTGGTCCGCGAAGGCCGTGTCCTCGTATTTGATCCCCGGGGAGTGCCGATAGCCCAGATCCTCATACCCGGGCGGGAAAAGGGCGACATGCTCGTCACCACCAGTATGGCGATCAAGCCTGGAACGAAGGACCTCTACATTCTAACGAGTGATTCGGAAGGACGTAGTGCCGGGATTTTCCGCACCCAGGCGTTTGCCGAGGCTCCGACTTTGTTTTCGCACAGATAATATGCACATCAAGCGTCGGCGTAAGTTGATGACAAGCCATTCTCGCCCGTGAAGGTGATTGCTTCCTGTCCGGGAATAATCGCTCCATCGTCTTCAATAAGGCGTCGCGCTCATCCCACGCTTTGCATGCGGGTGGGCGTCGCGTACACACCGGTCACATCTCAGCCATGAGTTCCGGAGATCGCCGACGCGGATCCGGCAGCCGCATATCAAGTTTAACAAGCAAGTGATGAAGTAGGACAAAATCGGTATGCCTGCGCATGACAAGGCCATCGTCGGGGTGGAGGCAGAGTCCGAATGGCGGCGGGGCTGGAAAATGCTCGTTTCGTCGACGATCGGTGGTGGGGTCGGTTATGGACTTTTTCAATTAACGGCAGGGATGTTCATCATCCCAATGCAGAAAGAGTTCGGCTGGTCCCGCGGGGTTGTTGCAATAGCGCCTGTTATAACGATGATGGTAGCGCTGATGCTGCCGCTGATCGGCGTCATAATATCACGTGTCGGAGCACGAAGAGTTGCGCTTATCGGCCTTCTGATGATGATGCTCGCTTACGGCCTACTCTCTATAGTCCCTCGAAATCTGTATATCTTCTATGCAACCATCGTATATGTAGCCATTGCTGGTGCAATGGCAGGCCCGGTTGTGTTCACAAGAGGCATCCTGACCTGGTTTCGCCGGAACGCTGGAGGCGCGCTGGGCATAACGATGAGCGGCCTCTCGATCGTGAGTGCTCCGCTGATACCTCCGCTCGCTCTGATTATAGAAGCTTACGGTTGGCGAGCGGGCTACGCCGCGCTGGCCGTGCTCGTAGCGGTGGTCGGCTTGCCGCTGTTATATTTTTGGTTTCGAGAGAAGGCCGTACAGGAGAAAGTAACGAGCGTCGCCGCACCGCCCGCACCTTTGAATGCAGCGAGCGGTTCCGTAGCATGGTACGCACTGAGAACGCGTCAGTTCTGGGTTCTCGCCGCCTCATTCGGGGCTGCAGGGCTGCCAATAGGTGGATTCATGAGTCAACTGCAACCCATAATGACGAACTTTAATCAGTCACTAACTTCTGCCGCTGCGCTCGTATCAGTCTATATTATATCCATGGGAGTTGGACGGATCATAGCAGGGTTTCTTCTCGATCGTTTCGCTTACCAACGTGTTGCAGCATTATGCTTCCTCTTCGCGGCTTGTGGAGCGGGCATGCTCGCGTGGAACGGAGTAGAACTTCCGTGGACGGCAGCTGCCATCGCGGTGGTGCTTTTGGGTTTGTCGCAGGGCGCGGAGGGTGACTTTGTAGCCTACTTCACGGTGCGCGTGTTTGGATTGGACACCTTTGCCATTATCTTCGCGATGCTCGCAACCGTTGGTGGTGTAACGATCGCAGCGGGAGGCATTCTTTTTGCGGTTAGCTTTGACATATTCGGAAGTTACCAAGTAGCGGCTTACGGCAGCGTCGTGTCGTTTTTGGTGGCGGCGCTTATGATACTTACCGTCAACAAACACGAAGGCACCAGCGAGCGTCCCGTCCTGCCCGCACCCCTTAAAGCGCCCGGATGAGGCGGTGCTTCATCGACGCATCGACGATCGTATGGCAGCGGGAGCTACGCAAGTCTGGATCAAGCCGATCGCAGCGGGTGGCGGGATCGATATGAGGCCCGTCGCGGCGCTCGTGCCCAAGCCCGGTAGAGTGTGTCATGGTGCGGTCGCGTTACGATCTGCGGCACCTCGGATCAGCAGGGGCGAGCCTAGCCCATGCTCAAGCAAGTTTTTTGGAACTACGGGAGAAGATAAACATGCCTCAGCTATCGAAATCGCGCCGCCTGCGGGAGTTCTTCTTCAGCCCCAAGACCGAGCTGATGCCGCTCGGAGTGCTCCCTATCCATGCACAGATGTGCGAACGTGCCGGTTTCGGGGCGTTTCATATTTCCGGTGGCATGTGTGCTTGGTGGCTAAGCGGCGAGCCTGACGCTGGTCTCATGACGCGTTCGGAGGTGCTCGACAACGCACGCCGCATCGTGGATTCGGTCGATATCCCCGTATATGCGGACGCCGACACCGGCTACGGGGGAATCCAGAATGTGCGCAAGACCGTGCAGCAGTTCATTCGTGCCGGATTGGCAGGCTGCCACATAGAGGATCAGCTTGATCCGAAAAAGGCGGGCGGCGCGGCGGGAATCGCGCTGGTGTCCGACGAGGAAGCCATTGGGCGACTGAATGCCGCGATTGAGGCGCGCGATGAACTCGATCCGGATTTTGTTATCACCGCGCGCACGGACGGATACGGTGCGGGCGGTGGTGGGCTTGGCGAGGCTGTCCGGCGGGCAAAACTATATCGCGAGAAAACCAAGGCGGACGTGATATTCCTGGAGGGGCTGCGTTCGTGGGAGGAAGGCCGCTATGCTTTGTCAGAAGTCTCAGGGCCAGCCTATGTCATAGCGAGCCGGCATGCCGGTCGTGCGCCGTCCATTAGCGAACTGACCGAGATGGGCCAGGCGATGCAGGTTTTGCCGATCGCATTTCCCGGCGTTCAGGAAGTCTGGAATCTCGTTAGGGAAATAGCGCAGCGCGGCGAAGCCGCTCCTATGGACGACTATATCGAAAAACTTTTCAGCATCGAAGGCACCGATGGCTTTACCGGTTACGGCGACGGATTCATCAAGCCCACATACGAGCAGGTCCGGAAGATGGAGGAGAAGTTCCTCCCTCAGGAACAGCATAGAGACTATGAAGGCTCGATCCACGATTGAACGTCGGTGCACTAGCCAAAGCCCGTCCATCATTGTGAGCTTCACAGGTGCAAGGGACCATGGATCCCAGACGGTCCGGGTCGGATCCGTATGATCTTGTCGAAGTTTTTTTGATGAATGCGGCATTGAAAGTCGCCGCCGCCAACATTTGAACGGACTGCCATGCCTCCCAAGATTCTACTGTCGCGTCTCTGGCCGGATGGCGTCGTTCGCGCGCTGGCAGAGCGATTTGATGTCACGGTTGATCCACAGGACAGACCTTTGGCCCCGGCGGAGTTGGCCGATGCGATGCGGACCTTCGACGCTCTATGCCCAACTGTCTCCGATCGCATATCGGCCGATATTATCGGCATGCCGGACAGGAAAGTTCAAATCCTTGCCAATTATGGCGCAGGGATCGACCATATCGACGTTGCTGCCGCGAAAGCGGCAGGGCTGGCCGTAACGAACACGCCCGACGTGCTTACCGAGGCAACGGCCGAATTGGCAATCCTGCTGATGGTGATGGTCGCCCGACGTGCTGGCGAAGGCGAAAGGCAGTTGCGAGCTGGCGAATGGACCGGATGGCGGCCGACCCACCTGATGGGCCGATCGCTCAACGGCGGAAAGCTGGGCCTTGTCGGCTTCGGGCGTATCGCGCAGTTGACGGCTTTGATGGCGAAACGAATGTTTGCGATGGAGATCGCGTACCACGCGCGTCAGCCGCGCGAGCTGACGTCCGAGCTCCAGGGAGCTGTCTTCGTTCTGGACCTCGATCAGTTGCTGGCGACCAGCGACGTGATCTCGTTTCATTGTCCGGGTGGAGCGGAAACCCACCATCTGCTGGATCGCCGACGGCTTGCCTTGCTGAAACGCGGCTCGATCGTGATCAACACCGCGAGAGGCAGCGTGATCGACGAGGAAGCGCTGGCAGAAGCGCTGAGTGCTAACCGCATAGCGGGGGCGGGCCTGGACGTTTACGAAGATGAGCCCCGCGTCAGCCCTGCGCTGCTGCAATGCGAACATACTGTACTTCTACCGCATCTCGGCAGCGCAACGCTTGAGACGCGGACAGCGATGGGCATGACAGTGTTGGCGAATCTCGACGCGTTTTTCAATGGTCGGCCGCTTCCGAACCATGTGGCCTGAACTCATCTCGAGGATAGCGCGCGACCTGGTAGCCGCGTCGAAGCGTAAGGCCGCGACGATGGTGGTCGGGATCTGCGGCGCGCAGGGTTCGGGCAAGTCGAGGATCACCGCCGCGATTGCGGAACATATGAGAGAGGGGGGCGTGAACGTCGCCGTCCTCGCGTTAGACGACTTATACATTGGCCATGAGCGTCGAGCTCTCCTCGCGGTGCAAAAGCACCCTCTCCTGGCCACTCGCGGGCCTCCGGGCACTCATGACGTTGCGCTTGGTGCGCTCGCACTTGCGCGATTGGCAAAGCCTGGGCGAATAGCTCTGCCTCGCTTCAATAAGGCACAAGACAATTTTGCGGCTCAGGGCGACTGGCCGGTTGTTGATGGCCCTGTTGACGTCGTCCTGTTCGAGGGATGGTGTGTAGGCGCTACACCCCAAAACCCTGCCGAGTTGGTTGCGCCGATCAATGAGCTGGAAGTGAAATGCGACTCGGATGGCTCGTGGCGGCGCTCGGTCAATGATGCCCTAGCCCAGGAATATCAGCAGTTGTTCGCCAGCCTTGACCGTCTGATCCTCCTCGCTGCCCCTGATTTCAGCGTGGTAGCGCGATGGCGCCAGGAGCAGGAGCATATGCTGCGCGCGCGTCTTCTGGCGCAGGGCTTGCCGCTTGCGCGGACGATGGACGATGCGGCGATCGAACGGTTTGTTCAGTACTATGAACGCCTCACGCGCCATGTCCTCAGGGAGATGCCGGCGCGCGCGGACTTGACGATCAGACTCGATGCGGCGCGGAACATTCTGGAGTGTTTCGGACCACCAAGCGCGCGGTAGAGCTGCCTCCAGTTGGACCTTGCGGATTTCGCGCCACGCTGCACTGGCAAACCACGTTTCCTGGTGCCTCCTGTGCCATCTCGATGGATCGCCGGCGAGAGCATTGTCATTATCGTATGGGTGCAAACGCGTCGCACGCTCTAGGATCGAGAGCCGTCCGCATCATATAAACCTTCCAGAAAATGTTAAAGGAGCGAAAATGGACCCCGTTGCAAGGCTCGTCGCCATTGAGGAAATCAAGCAACTCAAGGCGCGCTACTTCCGCATGATCGATACACGGAACTTTGACGGCGTGGCTCAGATCTTCTGCCGCGACGGCAAATTCGATCTCAGTGAGGCACTTCAAGACTTGGACGGCGCGCGGATAGGTCCTGCTGGACCTGTCATGCATGGCCGCGACGCGATCGTGGGCTATATCAAAGAGGTTCTCACCAGACAGACGTCCGTCCACCACGGCCATGGCCATGAAATTACCATCGACAGCGAGACCGAGGCTCATGGTGTGATTGCGTTGGAGGATTATGTTCGCGGCGCCGACCGAAGGACGAATCTCTTGCACGGTGCTGGCCACTATCATGAAACATATCGGTTCGAGGAGGGCGCCTGGTATATTGCCAGTAGCAAAGTCACCCGGCTGTTCAAGGATGTCGATACCCGCCAGATTGAGGGCTGGAACAGCCAGGGCGCCGAATAACCAGGCCCAGTCATCTGGCGAAGGCCGTGGCGTAGTTCGGGTCAGGCTGTGACGGTAGCCCGCTGGCGCAGTCAATCCAAGGCAATAGCTCCTCGAGCCGGCTGACCACAGCTCGTAACGGTTTTGCGCCGGTCACCTATCTCATTATGCCACTTTGGCTTCGAACGCGAGCGGGCTAATTGCGCCCAGATATGAATGTCTGCGGCGGGTGTTGTAGAACCCGTTGATGTACTGGAAGATGGCAGCCTCTGCTTGTCGCCGTGTTTGCCAGCTCTGCCGCCAGATGAGTTCTGCCTTCAGGGATTTGAAGAATGTCTCGGCCACAGCGTTGATGCTCCTATGTTGGTCAAGAGCCTTTCGCGGCTGCTGGGAGCGGCTTTTCAGCACAGAGGTGTTGGTAGATTTCGCGAGCGATGTACCGCTTGAGGCACCGCCGGATTTCGCGA
>NZ_JBANRK010000041.1:0-7906 GCF_037860795.1 Sphingobium mellinum
CGATAGCCGCTAACGCGTTGGTGACGATGGGAAAGCTGCACCCTATCAGCATAGTTCGTGGATCGGCATAAAGCCCCTTATGCCGCGCGCGGCATAAGGGGCTGTACAGGGTGCGGACGAGAAACAGGCAATGATAGTAGCGCTCTGTTGCCTGATGCAGGAGGAATGCGGCCTCTTTCGACATGCCTTTTTCCCTCGCGCCTTCCGCTAACGTGAAGAAATTGCCAGAGCTCTCGAACCATTCGTCAAAATAGTCCTGCGTCTCCTTGAGCGCCTGCTCCGGGGATAGCGGCTGCGGCTCGACAAAGGGCTGGTCCGGCTCCTCGAACAGGGTGATGCCGTCGCGCAATATATCCATGAAGAAGTAGCGGCCCAGCCGCAGCTTGTCGTTCACATCGTCGAGGCTGTGATAGATCAGGCTGACAGGCGTGCGCAGGACCGTGCCCGCCGACAGGTCGGCCAGAAGCTGCGCTTCGGTCTTCTCCCAGAACTCCGCAATGTCGGTGAGGTCGTCATGATTGACGACAATCAGCAGGTCATAATCTGAGAAATAGCGGCCCACCGGGTCCTCGATCCAATCGCCCCGCGCATAGCTGCCGAACAGGATGATCTTGAGCAGCCTGCCATTGCGATAGCGCGGCTGGGTGCGCTGCGCGGTAGCGCGGGCAAAGCCCTCGCGCACGGTCTCGACCACATGCGCCAGTTCGCGCTGCTTGCCTTCGGGCAGATGATCGAGACTGGTCTTCATGGCCCTAGTCCTAACCTGCTATCGCCCATCCGCCAACCTCGCTGCCAGCAGCGAGGTTGGCGGCGCGGAAATCCTCATTTGCGCCGCCATTGGCGTGGCGGCGGCGCTTCGCCATGGCGCAATTGATAGCCGATATGGGCGATGGCGCGGGCCATCTGCCGCTCGACGGCCCTGACGGAAAGGCCGGTTATTCTGGCGACATCCTCATAGCGCATGGCGTCCAGCCGAACGGCGAGGAATATCTCGCGGCGCAGGCGCGGCATCGTCAACAGGGCTGTCTCCAGACGCTCCAGCCGGTCATGATCGGGATTGCGGGGCATGACATATCTCCCATGCAAGAACAGGACCGGCGGTCCGAAGACCGCCGGTCGGGCACAGTCATGCGGCCTGCGACATGGGCGCGGGATCGACCTTCGGTTCGGCATCCGTGCCGTCAGATGACAAGGCCATGGCCTCTACTGCGCTGGCCGTCCGGGTCACGCTGGCAATGCCACCGCGCCCGGTGTAGCCGCTGGCCGGAAAGCGCAGCCAGCGTGGCACCCAGCCCTCGACCTTGGCGCGGCCGTTGCTGCTGGTGAGGCAATCACGGACGATCTGCCGCTTGGTCTTTCCGGTCTCCTTGGCATTGGCTTCGGCAACATCCTTGCCCGCGACCTCGGTGAGGATCGCATCGATCACCTCGCGGTCGCGCAGGCTGTCGAGCAAGGCGTCATCCGCCTGCCAGACCGGGGCGATGTCGACGTCAAGCTGCATCCCAAGCGCATCGACAAGATCACCGCGAGCATCCAATGTCTCGCCCATCGCCACTGACAGGATGGCCATGATGGTGGCATCGTCCAGAGTGCAGAGTTTGGCGTAGAGGCCGGTCAGTCCATCGCTGCCGCCGGTGATGGTCGGGGTATCGGCATCGAAGTCGAGCACCGCCAGCAGCCTGCGCCGCTCGGCATCGAACTGTGCTTCGGACACGCTGTTCTCGACGCTTTCGGCAATCGCATCGGCCGCGCGTTGCGGCTCGGTCCTGATCGTCCAGAGCGGCGATCCTACGATCATGTGCGCCACCGCTACTCGCAGGCATAGGCCGGGGTGGCCGATCATCCGCGCCCGGACGGCTGCATGCCGGTGCAGGTCGATATAATCCTGCTGGCTGCTCGTTACTTCGGGCCGTGAGGGTTTGCCGACGGCATCCCCGTCCTCGCCCTGCTTGGCAAGCTTGCGGGCTTCCTTCGATGTCAGATAGCCTTCGTGGAAGGCGACATCGCCCCTGTGGCTGGTGACAACATAGACCTTGCCGCCCTTGCGCTTGGGGCAACGCTCATATTCCCAACCATGGAAGGGTTCGCCCTGCGGCAGCAGCACGACATCGCGCCATCCAGCATCCCGATATTGCTCAACCCGCGCCTCAATCACTGCCTGTTGCGCCGTCCAGAACGCGGAGACATCAGCGAAATAGCGATCCTCCCCGAACAGGTCGGTCACGATCCCCCCTTCATAGCCCTCGACATCGAACAGGGCTGTGCTGACTGGGATCGAGGCACCGCCCAGCACCCATGATTTGAGCGCATGGCCGATGGGGCAATAGCTGTCAGGATCGTCGAGCAGGGTCAGCCATTGCTGCTGCTGGCTTTTGGTCGCCAATGTGAGGTGCCGCACGGTGGCCGCTTCGATCTCGCCGCGCCGGTAGAGATTGCGGATACGGGGCAGCAGATTGCCCAGCGCCAAGGTGCGCTTCACCTGCAATTCGGTGAGGCCGAAGGTGGTGGCGATATGATCGGGGTTTCGTCCTTCGCGCACCAGACGGGTGAAGCATTCCCATCTGGTTACTTCATCGGGATCGAGCCGGGCGATATTCTCGATCAGTGAGGCCTCCAACGCTGAGGCATCGTCGCCTGCCTCGATCACCGCACAGGGCAGCGCCTCGGCTTCGCCGCTTTCTTGCATTACGGCCAGCGCTGCCTGATAGCGCCGCTTGCCTGCCACGATCTCATAGCTGTCCGGACTGCCATTCGCCCGCACGATCAGCGGCACCAGCACGCCACGCGCCCTGACGGACGGCAGGATATTGGACAGGTCCGCCTTGCCCTTGCCGCGCATGTTGAGGCCGGAGACGGCCAACTTGGCGATGTCGATATGCTTGAGTTCCATTTCCCTTCACTCCTTCAAACCGCCGCAACCGGCGCCGGAATGGCGGGTGGGCGGCAGGAGCGGACCGACAGGCCCGCCGGCAGAGCAGGGCTGCATCCGCCGGGGGCCCCCATCGCGCCAGCGATGGGGAATGGTCCCAAGGACCGGAACGAAGAGGAGGACTCCGGTGAAGCCGGAGTTGCGGCCCGGCGCGGCGGGCCTAGAGGGAAGCGACGCCCACCCGCCAGATCGACGCCGCCAAGGCCAACGCCGCCGCGCCGCAGGCGTGGCGACCATCAGGGCGGTGCGCAGCAGCAGCCCCATGCGTTACTGATCGTCACCCGGACGGGACGAGACGCCCGGCGCGGGCGGCTCGGTGGAGCGAAGCGGAATAGAGCAGGGTCGCGCCAGCGGCGCGAAACGCCCACCATGTCAACACTTGGGACAATCGCGACTGTCCGGTTCTGAGCGCCATGACGTCGATTTCGGACGCTGCTCGGTCGCAAAAGTACCGTGATTATCTATGCGGCGCAGCTGGCTGGCTGAAGATGCCTCTAAGCGCAAGTTCGAATCCGCCCGAAACCAGATCTATGTCAGAGACCGGATGGGTTACAGCGTGAAGCGCCGTCGCCCTTGCTATTATCAAGAGCATTTCAACCCGCATATCGACTTCGCGATCTGTGAGTTCAGGTAGCACTGTTCCTATGACCTTGCGAAACATAGCGCGAAATTGGCGGTCGATGCGCTGGATCATTTCCGCGATCTTTTGGTTGCGTCCTGCTTCAACCTGAACCTCAGTCGCGATTGCGCCGCGATCATATTCAAGGAGCCAGGGAAGCTTACTTATAAATGCTTGAACGATGGTGTCTATGGTCAGGACGGAGGACGTATCCAGCTCACTCATATAGAGCATCAATTCCTGGAATTCTCGCTCGGCCAAGGCAATCATGATGGCCTCTTTATTTTCGAAAATCTGGTAGATGTGTCCGGGACTCATCGATGCAGCCTCTCCAATGCGACTTATGCTGGCTGCGTGAAAACCTTCCGCCACCACGCAAGCGCGTGCAGCATCGAGAATCTGGTTCTGTCTTCGCTCGGATCGTTCCTTGCGCCGCTCCGCAGCCGCTTGTGCTCTTCTGTTCATCGTGCCCCTTAAGTGTTGCCCTCAACCCCATTCGCCAGTTCGTTGCTCTTCGGCAAGCCCCTCAGGTGCACTTTTAAGAATACGCATACTTATTTCTGTTGACGGGTCGGTGTTGCGGGTATAAAACGTCGGCAAGGAAGCCTGAGGCTACAGGCAGGTAACCACCTAGTATCGGTGAGGATATGATCGATCATGAGTGATCTCAATTTAGAAGAAATGCGCACCCTGTATGATGAGATCATGGAGCTGGTTCGCTTGAAGCAGCCTACGCTCGCGCCGGATGTGATGCGGTTGCCGGTTACGGATTATACCGACCAAGACCGCTGGGAACGCGAAGTCAAGATGTTTCGCAACACGCCTCATGTCATCGCATTCTCTACCGAACTGTCCGAACCCGGCAGCTATTGGGCGAAGACCATGGTGGGCGTGCCTATTCTGCTGACGCGGCAAAAGAATGGCGAAGTGCGCATGTTCGTCAACGCCTGTCGGCATCGCGGCGCAAAGGTCGCTGCAGAGGGCTTGGGTTCGGCGGCCCGATTGACCTGCATCTATCACGCGTGGACCTATGGGCTGGACGGCAAGCTGCTGGCGATCGCGGAGCGTGACCTGTTCGGCGACGTCGACAAATCCTGTCTGGGACTGACGGAATTGGCGGTCGAGGAGCGCGCTGGATTGATCTGGGGCGTTCTGACGCCGGGGCTTGCACTGGATCTAGATGCGTTTCTCGGGCCCGAGATGGACAAGAACATCCGCAAGGCGCGCTTCGATCGATATCATATCGTGGACCGGATGGATTTGCCGGCCGCTAATTGGAAACTGGCATCAGAGGGATACGCGGAATCCTACCATTTCATCAGCTTGCACGCAAAGAGCTTCGGCACGTTTGTCTATCCGAACATCCTGAAATTTGACCACTATGGATTGCACACTCGCTACCTGACGCCGGCACTCGGCATCGAAAAATGTGATCCGACATCGCTGAACGAGCTTAAGCGGTATGTCCAGATTGCCTATACGCTGTTCCCGAGCATGGAATTCGCCTTTGCGAGCGATACCGCATTCACTGAACATGGTGGCGAAGAAAGACCGCTGACCGAGCGCCTGTTCGTCAATCAGGTGCTTCCAGGCGCGAGCCCGGACAAGTCGGTCACGATTTCCCGCACGATGGTTACCGAAGGCGGTCTCGCAGCCGATCGGATTTCCGAGACTAAGAACTGGGCGGCGATGACGCATCAGACGGTCCGGGACGAGGATTATCCTGTGGTCCAGTCGACGCAGGATACGCTCAAGTCTCGTGCTCAGGAGTATCTCATCTTCGGGCGGAACGAGATCGCACTCCAGCATTTCCATACCACACTCCATCGCTTGTTGGATGAGGAACCGAAGCCGGCGCTCCAAGCGGCAGAATAAGGCTCAATTGGAGTTCGCAGCACGCGGCATGCGCCCCGTCGCGGGATAGATGACAACAATGACGGCGAATAGCCCGGGTGTCGATGTGACGCCCGGGTCACGGATAAGCTTGTCAGAACGGGATGAGGATCGACCGATGAACATCGCAGCGCCATCGTCACGTCGCCGACCCGACTCTATGAGAGACTTGGACCGCAGAGCGGTGGCACATCTTGCCAATGGCGGAACGACCGACCTTGCCGATGCGCCGCTTGTAGTGCCCGCAAGCGAATATACCGACCCGGCGAGGTTCGAGACGGAGCGCCGGGAGATCTTCGGCAAATTGCCGTTGCTCGCCTGTTTTTCGGGCGACATTGCTGAACCTGGTGATAGCTTCACCTTCGATGCGGTGGGTCCCTCCATACTCATCGTGCGCGGCAAAGATCGCGAGGCGCGCGCGTTCCTCAACATGTGCACGCACCGCGCTGCTCGGCTGGTGGCGACGGGCGAGCGCCGCAATTTGATCGTCTGCCCGTTCCACGCGTGGAGCTTCGACACCGAGGGCAAGCTCGTCAGCGTGCCTAAGAAGGAATGTTTCAACGACCAGGACCGAGCGGCGCGAAATCTCATACCCGTGCCGATCGGCGAATGGGGAGGGATGATATTCGTCAAGGCGCATGCAGGCGATGAAGACATCGATGTCGAGGCATGGCTGGGCGACATGGGACCACAGTTGCTCGCCCTCGACCTTGCCAAGGCTAGACCAGTTACCTTCGATCGTGTCGACGCTGCCGCCAATTGGAAATACTGCCTCGATACATTCGGCGAAGCTTATCACTTCAAAGTTCTGCACGCGACGACCATCGCTCAGATGTCAGTACCCGACGTCGCACTGTTCGACGCCTTCGGGCCGCATCACCGTGTTTGCTTCACCGATAATCACTACAAGGATTGCGTCGGCCGGCCTGAAACGGAATGGCCAGAAGTGCCGTATACGGGCAGTCATCTCATCTTCCCCAATACCATTTTGTATCCCGCCGCGCATCAAGGCGGGATCGGTCTTTACCGGTTGTTTCCGGGCGAAAGCGTCGGGAAATGTTTCACCTACATGTCGGTCTACCGCGCATCGGATGCCCCTGACTCAATAACCGATCAATCCCTGATCGACGGCCATAACTGGAATATCGGGATCGTCGGTGGTGAGGATTATAGCGTCTCTGAAGGGGGGCAGCACAATCTGGAACATGCACCCAAGGGTTTCAAGATGGTGCTGGGACGCAACGAGGTCGCGCTCCAAAATATGCACCGCAATATCGACGCCATCATTGGGCCTGCAGAAGCCTGAGCTGCAAATAATAATTCAGACCGAGATGAATTCACCCGAGGAAATTGGGCAGATTGAATTTTCGGTTCTGCCACAGGCAAACATAACTGATAAACTAAAGGGGATATACTATGAGAAATTCTATCAAGAAGGCACTTTCGGCCGGGGCATCCGCCCTTTGTCTAGCAGCTGTGACCGCCCCTGCTTATTCTCAGGAAGCGCAAACGGTAGATGCGGCATCGTCATCGGGCGACATTATCGTCACAGCGCAGCGCCGTTCGGAGCGTCTCCAGGATGTGCCCCTTGCGATCACTGCAGTGACACCTGAGGCCGCGACACAGCTAGGGCTGCGCAACATGCGTGACGTCCAGCTGGCTATGCCGGGTACCGATTTTACGGTCACCAGCGGCTTCCTGGCGCTTTTCATCCGTGGCGTGGGCGTCCAGACCGCGACGCCGGGCCTTGAGTCGCCCGTGACAATCTATCTCGATGGCGCATATATTCCGCGCGCTGGCGGCTTAAACTCGTTACTTGACCTGGTAGACCCCGGTTCGATCGAAGTTCTGCGCGGCCCTCAGGGGACATTGTACGGCCGAAATGCTACTGGCGGCGTCGTCCGCATCAGCAGCGCGGCACCGACCAACAAGTTCGAAGGTCGTGTCCTCGCGGAATATGGCCGCTTCGACCATAAGCAGTTGGACGGCATGCTGAACGTGCCGATTTCCGATACGCTGAGCGTGCGTTTTGCCGGCCGTTACAGAAATGAGGACGGCTATATACGGAACTCCAATGGTGTCGATCTGGGAGGAGCCAACAATTATACCGCGCGTGGCCGCTTCAAATGGGACCCGAGCGACGCCCTGAGCATCACCGGCGGCGTCGAGTGGCAGCGGAGCAACGCCAGAAATTATGCCGATCAGCTTGGCTTGGGTTCGCCGGTTTGCTACGTGTGCCAGACCAGCGGCGACACGCCCCCGAGCTTTTACAGGTCGATCCAGTCGGAATCGGGAAAATATTACAACCGCATGTTCCGCGCCGATCTGCGGGCGACCTTGCAGTTGGATCAGTTCGACCTGACCAGCACCACGACCTATTTCAACAATCTTAGAGGCTGTGTCAGAACGCTGACGTAACGGTAGACGATCGAGTTCCGATATGATTCCGAGGGGTTGCGAGACCA
>NZ_JBANRK010000042.1:0-2500 GCF_037860795.1 Sphingobium mellinum
TTGTTGGTTGCGGGAGTAGGATTTGAACCTACGACCTTCAGGTTATGAGCCTGACGAGCTACCGGGCTGCTCCATCCCGCGACACTGGGTTTTGCCTCAAGCGGCGTTGGCTGCATCTGCGGCCCTGGCGTTGTCGGCCTTGGGCGGCGGGGCGGCCGGTTGCCCTTTTGGCGCCCTTGGGGTCCATTGGCCCGTTGTGGTGGGCCAAAAGGGGTGTGAATGGGTTTTGTTTTTGTTCAAAGCGCGAGCTGCAATGCCTGGCGACGCCCTACTCTTCCGGGGCTTGAGCCACAGTACCATCGGCGCAGACTGGTTTCACGGCCGAGTTCGGGATGGGATCGGGTGGGTCACAGACGCTATGGTCACCAAGCAATGAAGCTTGCGCTTTGGGTTATAATCGATGCCGTGCACTTTGGGTGTTGCGTTATCTGGCTTGAGGTAAGATCACCCCATCGCTGCTGATTTGCTGTTGCCAGCACTGTCATTGATGGTGGGACTCTCAGGCGCGATCAGAGCAATTAGGACCGGTTAGCTCCATATGTTACCACACTTCTACATCCGGCCTATCAAGGTCGTGGTCTACGACCGCTCGAAGAAATCTTATCTTGAGGGAGGCTTCCCGCTTAGATGCTTTCAGCGGTTATCCCGTCCATACATAGCTACCCAGCTGCGCTCCTGGCGGAACGACTGGTACACCAGAGGTATGTTCAACCCGGTCCTCTCGTACTAGGGTCAACTCCTCTCAAATTTCGACGCCCACGGCAGATAGGGACCAAACTGTCTCGCGACGTTCTGAACCCAGCTCACGTACCACTTTAATTGGCGAACAGCCAAACCCTTGGGACCTGCTCCAGCCCCAGGATGTGATGAGCCGACATCGAGGTGCCAAACGATTCCGTCGATATGAGCTCTTGGGAATCATCAGCCTGTTATCCCCGGCGTACCTTTTATCCGTTGAGCGATGGCCCTTCCACGAGGGACCACCGGATCACTATGACCGACTTTCGTCTCTGCTCGACTTGTCAGTCTCGCAGTCAGGCGGGCTTATGCCATTGCACTCTAACAGACGGTTTCCAACCGTCCTGAGCCCACCATCGCGCGCCTCCGTTACTCTTTAGGAGGCGACCGCCCCAGTCAAACTACCCGCCACAGAGGGTCCCTGCACCGGATAACGGTGCGAGGTTAGACATCAGAAAACAACAGGGTGGTATTTCACCTATGGCTCCACGACAACTGGCGTCATCGCTTCAAAGCCTCCCACCTATGCTACACAGTTCTTTCCTAATGCCACTCTGAAGCTGCAGTAAAGGTGCACGGGGTCTTTCCGTCTAACCGCGGGTACTCCGCATCTTCACGGAGAATTCAATTTCGCTGAGCATATCCTGGAGACAGTGGGGAAGTCGTTACGCCATTCGTGCAGGTCGGAACTTACCCGACAAGGAATTTCGCTACCTTAGGACCGTTATAGTTACGGCCGCCGTTTACCTGGGCTTCAATTCAGAGCTTGCACTCCTCCTCTTAACCTTCAGGCACCGGGCAGGCGTCAGGCCCTATACGTCGTCTTGAAGCCGACTTAGCAGAGCCCTGTGTTTTTGCTAAACAGTCGCTACCCCCTGGCCTGTGCCCCCCAATAGTGCTTGCGCATAATTGGGGCCTCCTTCTTCCGAAGGTACGGAGGCAATTTGCCGAGTTCCTTCAGGATACTTCTCTCAAACGCCTTGGTATACTCTACCATTCCACCTGTGTCGGTTTAGGGTACGGTCTATACGGAGGGGCTATTTCCTGGGACAGTTTCCCTGCCTGGACCAATCCAATAAGGCCAGACAAGTTGCACCATCCGTCACACACCTCCAGGCCCACGAATATTAACGTGGTTCCCATCGACTACCCCCTTCGGGCTCGTCTTAGGGGCCGGCTTACCCTGCTCAGATTAGCTTTAAGCAGGAACCCTTGGAATTTCGGCGACAGTGCATCTCACACTGTTAATCGCTACTCATGTCTGCATTCGCACTTCCGATACCTCCACGGTCGGTTACCCTTCCGCTTCAACGGCCTACGGAACGCTCCGCTACCGCTCAGATCAAAGATCTGAACCCTAAGCTTCGGTGCATCACTTTAGCCCCGTTACATCTTCGCCGCAGGATCTCTTGTTTAGACCAGTGAGCTGTTACGCTTTCTTTAAAGGATGGCTGCTTCTAAGCCAACCTCCTGGTTGTTTTGGAAATCCCACATGCTTTCCCACTTAGTGATGACTTGGGGACCTTAGCTGTAGGTTAGGGCTGTTTCCCTTTTGACGACGGACCTTAGCACCCGCCGTCTGTCTGCCGAACTAGACTCGTTGGTATTCGGAGTTTGGTTAGTATTGGTAGATCTCGCGACCCCCGCAACCATCCAGTGCTCTACCCCCAACGGCAATCATTCGACGCTCTACCTCAATAGATTTCGCGGAGAACCAGCTATTTCCCGGCTTGATTGGCCTTTCACCCCTAAACACAACTCA
>NZ_JBANRK010000043.1:0-5224 GCF_037860795.1 Sphingobium mellinum
GATCAGCCGTGGCGCATCATGACCATAGGACGCCGCAAATGGGCGCGTGGGTCGTGATCAATGCAGGTTGGTATTACTGCTTATTGCACCACTGACTTGTGCGGGCTGTTCAGACACCTGCGAGAATACAGTGGTATCGCGCCTCCTCTCACCTGATGGCACCCATACTGCGATCTTGTTCCAGCGCGACTGTGGGGCCACGACTGGATATTCGACCCAAATCTCTGTCGTTAATCATGCCGACGCGCCTACTGGCGGCGGGAACGCCTTTCGAGCGGATGATAATCACGGTGTCGCCGCAGTAGGCGATTGGCAAGGCCCATGGGCGGATATGAAATGGGTCGCGCCAGATCGTCTTTTGATCCGCTACGCGTCAAAATCTCGCATCTTCGAACAGGCAAGCGAGGTAAAAGGGGTCAAAATCGATTACCAGAAGATAGCCCGATAACGACCAGACTGACACCTGGTGAACGAGACGCCTTCGTTCGGCTCATCCATAATGGTCCCAGAATGCTTCCCATCGTCCTATGTCCGGTCGATCTGCACCAGGCCCAAAGGATTGGCCGAGCCTGGGCAAGGCTCCGTGCCCTTGAGCAGGAGCAGGAAAGCCGGATGGCACGGTACGCAGCCGCAAAGGGCTCCAGCCCACAGGCCGCAGTTCCCATTCGTGCATAGCCCGCCGTTGGTTCGCGTTTAATGAAAGTCATGGCTCCGAATCGGCGGGATGTCGTCCGGCGCCGCTGGTGCATTACGATAGGGCGGTGACCCAAGCGTCCGTCCGTTGGGGAAGGCCGGATCGCGCGGATCAGGACCACCGCCATGGCTCGCGCCATCGCCCCGACCCGGCGCGACATTGAAGTCCATGCGGCCCACTGAGCGCAGCATCTCGTCATGGTCGATGATCCGATCGCAGATGATGTGAATAACCTCGCCTTCCTTTTGCAGCCGTCCGCGCATCGCGATCATGGAGGCGGACATGACCTGTCGCCGGTAGATTTCGAACCGATCGGGCCACAGAATGCCTTGGGCGACCCCGGTTTCGTCCTCGATGGTGACGAATAATACGCCCTTCGCTGAGCCAGGCCGCTGACGCACCAGTATGACGCCGGCCACCTCGATATTGCGACCATCGCGGATCGACTTGAGGTCGGCGCAGCGTGCGATCCCCATGGCATCGAGTTGGGCGCGCAGGAAGCTCAGCGGATGATTGCGGAGCGAGAGCTGAAGCGAGCGATAATCCTCCACCACCTCGCGGCCTTCGGTCATGGGTCGGAGGGTAACCGGAGCCTCCCGGCTTTCGGGCGAGAATTTGCCCTCGTGCGCGTCGGCGGCTGCGAAGAGGGGCAGGGGCGCCTCGCCCAGGCCGTTGACCTTCCAGAGACCCTGTCGGCGATCCTGCGCGATGCAGGCAAAGGCATCAGCCTCGGCAAGCCGCACGATTGCGGCGCGCGGCACGCCGGCGCGCCGCCAGACCTCCTCGACGCTTTCGAACAGAGCGGGACCACGCGCGCCGACGATCGCGGCGCCGTGGAGATTGGCGAGCCCTCGCACCTGCCGGAACCCCAGGCGCACCGCCAGATATCGCCCGCGCGCCGGTTCGAGCGAGCAATCCCAGTGGCTATGATTGATCGAGACCGGCCGGACCTCGACACCATGATTGCGCGCATCGCGCACGATCTGGGCCGGTGCATAGAAGCCCATGGGCTGGGCGTTCAAGAGTGCGGCACAGAAGACATCGGGATGATGATGCTTCATCCAGCAGGAGGCATAGGCGATCTTGGCGAAGCTCGCCGCATGGCTTTCAGGAAAGCCGTAGCTGCCGAACCCCTCGATCTGCTTGAAGGTCCGCTCGGCAAAATCCTTGGGATATCCCCGCGCGATCATGCCATTCACCAGCTTGTCGTAGAAGTGGCTGACCCCGCCGGTGAGCTTGAAGGTGGCCATGGCGCGGCGAAGCTGATCGGCCTCGGCGGGCGTGAACCCGGCACCCACGATCGCGACCTTCATCGCCTGTTCCTGGAAGAGCGGTACGCCCAGCGTCTTCTTGAGGACCGCTTCGAGCTCAGGCTTGGGATATTCAGGCACCTCCTTGCCTTCCCGGCGGCGCAGATAGGGATGGACCATGTCGCCCTGGATCGGGCCGGGACGGACGATCGCGACCTCGATGACGAGATCGTAGAATTCCTTGGGCTTGATCCGCGGCAGCATCGACATCTGCGCGCGGCTCTCGATCTGGAAGACGCCCAGCGTATCGGCCCGCTGGATCATGGCATAGACGGCGGGATCATCGTCCTGAAGATCGGCCATGCCGACTCGGACGCCCTTATGCTCTTCCAGCAGGTTGAAGGCGCGGTTCATGCAGCCCAGCATGCCGAGGCCCAGCACGTCGACCTTCATGAATTTCAGCGCATCAATGTCATCTTTGTCCCATTCAATGATTTGGCGATCTTCCATCCGCGCTGGTTCGATAGGTACGAGATCGTCGAGACGATCCTGGGTGAGCACGAAGCCACCGGGATGTTGGGATAGATGGCGCGGTGTGCCGATGAGTTGGCGGGACAGTTCCAGCGTCAGCTTGAGCCGATGGTCATCGGCATTCAAATTGATGCTCGCAATCTGCTCATCGGTGATGCCGTCCATCGACCAGTCCCCGACGAGGCCGGTCAGCATCTTGGTAAGATCACGGGGGAGCCCCAGCGCCTTGCCCACCTCCGCGACCGCGCCGCGCGTGCGATAACGGGTGACCACGGCCGTCAGCGCCGAGCGGGTGCGGCCATAGGTCTCATAGATCCACTGGATGATCTCTTCACGCCGTTCGTGCTCGAAATCGACGTCGATATCGGGCGGCTCCTTGCGCTCGCCCGAGACGAACCGTTCGAACAGCAACTCATGCTTGATCGGATCGATCGAGGTGATGCCGAGCATATAGCACACACAGCTGTTCGCCGCCGACCCGCGACCCTGGCAAAGAATGCCGCGCCGACGGCTTTCCGCGACAATCGAATGTACCGTCAGAAAATAGGGTGCGTAACCGAGCTGGTCGATCAATCGCAGTTCATGGTCGATCTGCTTGGTATAGGGCGTCGGCAGGCCGTCGGGAAACATCCGGGCTGCGGCCTGGCTTGTCAGGGCCGCGAGTGCCTGCTGCGCGGTGCGGCCCTCCATCACCTGCTCATACGGATATTGATACTGGATTTCGCCCAGATCGAACCGGCATCGGTCGGCGATGTCAGCGCTCGCCTGGATCGCATCGGGAAAGGCCGAAAAGCGCCGCTCCATCTCCTCAGGCAATTTGAGGTTCCGATCCATGTAGCGCTCGCGCCTGAACCCCAGGCCATCGATCGTCGTCTTCTCGCGGATCGCGGTCATCACATCCTGGAGCGGCCGGAAATCGGGTGAATGGTAGAGAATGTCGCCGGTCGCGACGCTGCGCACGCCAGCGGCCCTCGCCATGGCATCCAGCTTGTGAAGGCGGGCGACGTCGTCGGGGCGGCGGCGCAGCGAGAGCGCCATATGGGCGCGCGATCCGAACGCGGTTCGGACGTCGTCCAGGTGGGCGCGCGTGACGCTGTCCGGCTCATCGGGCACGAGGATGGTAATCTGTCCCTCGGCATGAGCGGTGACGTCGGCCCAGTCGAGGAGGCAGCAGCCCTTGCCGCCGCGCGCCTTGCCGATCGAGAGCAGCCGGGTGAGGCGCGACCAGGCGGGGCGATCGGTTGGATAGAGGAGCAGGGCGCGGCAATCGGTGAGATCGATCCGCGCGCCTGCGATCATCCGGACACCTGTCGACTTCTGCGCGTCCCATCCGCGCACCACGCCTGCGACGCTACCCCAATCGGCAAGACCGAGCGCCTTGTGCCCGAGCAAGGCGGCGGCCGAGAACAATTGCTCGGGCGAGGAGGCTCCACGCAGGAAGGAGAAATGGCTCGTCACCTGAAGCTCGACATAGCGGGCCATCAGCCAAAGACCCCATGCATGAACCAGCTGAGATTCCCCGTCTGCTCGTCGGCGCCGTCGCCCCGGCGGAACAGCCAGAAACGCTCGCCGCCCTCGGCCTCGACCCGGAAATAGTCTCTCACCGCCCACATTTCCTGGGCATTGCGCCACCACTCGCCATGGATGCGCTCCGGGCCATCGCCGGCGATCACGCGATAAGGCTTGCCCCGCCAGACGAAGCGCCGGGGCGGATGGTCGGGCAGCAGCGCCACGACATTGGAAAGGAGTTCGGGCTTTTTAAGCATCCGCACCGGCCGCTTCCAGCCGGGCCATCCCTTTGGCTTTGTCAAGGGGCCGACCCGCCGCACGGCGCGCTTGGGCACATCGCTTTCATGCGATGACAGGCGGAAGGGCGTATCGGGATCGATCCGGCCGGCAAGCTGGCCGACCAGTTGGGCAATGTCGGGCGCGCGATTGCCGGTAATGAGGCCCGCCTCCAGTGTCCGCGCCTTCAGTTCCTCGACGCGCGGCGCCATGAGTGACATCGCCTCGATGCCAAGGCCGGGGTCGATCCTCTCCACCCGCATGGTGAGCATTCGCTTGAGATGCTTTGCATCACGCGTGGCCCTGGCGGTGCCGATCGCGATGCGCTGCTCGCTCCCGTCGACAATCTGACAGGCGAGATGTGCGGCACGCAGGCCAAGGCCGCGCTCCATCAGCAGGGCCACCAGATCGTCGACCAGATCACTGATCACCTGGTTGATGGTCTCCGCCGTACCGATCGGTTCGAGGAGCCGCCGCTCCACATGGGGCGCCTCGAAGGGGATGACGGGAACGATGGGTTCGGCGATCATTCCGCGCGCCTGATCGAGCCTTCGTACCGTGGTCAGGCCGAGCCGGCGGGCCATTGGTCCGCGGGGCATGGGATAGAGGTCTGCGATGCGTTCCAGGCCGAAGCGGGCGGCGGCTTCGAGTGCCCCCGGCTCTAGCCTCAGCGCGGAGAGCGGGAGATCAGCAATGGCCTGGGTCTCGCTGCCCTCCGCCAGAATGGTGATAGCCTCGCTGCCGTAGCGCGCGAGCGCGAAGGCAGCGCCGGGCGTGCCGGCGATCGCGATGCGGGCGGTGAATCCCAAGCGCTTGAGAAAGCCCAGTAGCCTTCGGCAGAAACGCTGCTCATCGCCGAACAAATGGGTGGTTGCCGCGCGACAATGAGGATGAGAGAACAGCGTCAATCAAGATGAGAATCGCCACCTCCTGATCCGGCGTAGGGCGTAGCCCGGAGCCGGAT
>NZ_JBANRK010000044.1:0-4551 GCF_037860795.1 Sphingobium mellinum
CATGTAGGTCGTATTCCAAAGGACGATAGCACCGGCGACGAGGTTGAGTGCGCTCGCTCGATGGGTCTGGGCTTGCAATGCGTGATCGCGGATACGGCCGATCCGGTGGAAGAAGATGGCGCGTTTCAGCGCATTTTCGGCCTCACCCTTGTTGAGTTCGCGCGTCGCGCGACGCCGCTGTTCGGGTTGTTCGATCCAATCGAGCGTGAACAGGGTGCGCTCGACGCGGCCGATCTCGCGCAGTGCCAAGGCCAGGCCATTGGCGCGGGGATAGGAGCCAAGCCGTTCCAGCATGATTGACGCACTCACGACGCCGGTGCGGATCGAGGTGCCCAAGCGCAGCACGTCATCCCAATGGGCAGCGATCAGGCCCTCGTCGACCTTGCCCGCGAGGAGCGGCGCAATATCGGGGCCGGGTTCGATGCCGTCAAACAGGTGAAGCCGGCGCGCGGAGATATTCGGTATGCGCGGCGCAAACCGGAATCCGAGTAGATGGCATAGCGCAAATACATGGTCGGAAATGCCCCCACCATCGACGTGATGCTCCTCGATGTGCAGATCGGCACCGTGATGGAGCAGCCCGTCCAGCACCTGCGCCGCCTCGCTCGCGGATGCGGAGATGACGGTGGAATGAAACGGCGCGTAGCGATCCGAGACATGGCTGTAGAAGGAGACGGCAGGCTCCGCGCCCTTGTGCGGATTGACCGCACCGGTCGCCTGGGCACGGCGATCGAGCGGGAAGTTCTGACCATCCGAACTGGACGATGTCCCGGCCCCAAACAGGGCGGCGAGTGGCGCGGTGTGCTGGGCATCGACCAACCTGGCGAGAGCCCGACCGTAGGTTTCCTCGCGTAAATGCCACGAGGCGAGCCAGCTGAGTTGGCGTTGGGTCACGAGATTGCAGGCTTCAGCCATGCGCGTATGACCAAGATTGGTTGCATCGGCGAGCACCGCCGTGAGGATAGCGCGGGGTTCATCGGCAACCCGACCGCTTTGCAGATGCGTAAAGCACTGGCTGAATCCGGTCCATCGATCGACTTCAGCAAGGAGATCGGTGATGCGGATCGCGGGAAGATGGGCGTAAAGCGGCGCAAGGGCGCTATCCGCTTCAGCCGGCGTGACCGCCTTCAACGGCGAAATCCGCAGCTTGCCAAGGCTGAGTTGTACGTCTTCCAGCGTGTCCGTCTCCGCTTTTCGCTCGACCTCTGCCAATCTACGGGCGAGGCGGGTACGCCGTTCGGCTAGCCAGGCACCGGCCGTATCAGGTGCCGGAATCGGCAAGGGGCCGGCTGCCCGCATGGTGGCGAATACCGGGCCAGGAATAAGCTGTTGCTCGACGGCACGATAGCGTCTGCTTCCCTCGACCCACATGTCGCCGGCACGAAGCCTGTCCCGAAGCTCGACCAGGACGCAAAATTCATAAACTCTGCGATCGGGAATGCCGGGGCCGATCGCGCGACGCCAGGCCTGCCGAATGAAGCCAACCGGCGTACCCGGCGGCAGTTTTTTCAGGCGACCGAGATGAAGGTCGCGCATGATAGCGACTGCTCGCGCGAGCGTATGGCAGGCCGGGACCGCTCCGAACGTGAACGAGGCGATGAACAAGGGACCGACCTGTCGGAGAACGGGGTAGTTGGTAGCGGCGATCGTAACGGGATCGACGGCATCGGGGCGGATCAGCTTGCGGGCTTCATCGACTTCACGGCCGAGATCGTCCCATCCAACTACGGCCTCGACCGCGGCGCCGATGTCGCCGCCCGACACCTTGGCAGTGAGCAGGGCATCGCCGAGCCGGGCAAGTAGCCGGATTTTACCATTGATGGTGCGCCGGTCGCGCTTGAGCGCTGTGTCTGCACCGTTCTGCTCGCGCCGAAACATCTGACCCAGCAGGCGGTCGAACATCAGCACCGCATCGTCGGTGAGCGTGACGACGGTTTCGAGTACGGTTGCCGCCAGCGTCGCACGGCGCCGCGTTGCTTGCAGCGTCCGGACATGTTGCGCCGTCAGCCGAGCCCCTTCCTGACAGAGGCGTCGCAGGCGTTCGGGATGTATGCCTGCAGCGATATCGGGATCGATCCCAATATCGCGCAGCAGAGCTAGCCGCCGGATGATGACGGCGAACGTCTTGCGACCGGGCTTGCCGGGCGGCTGCCGCACCCATCCGAGGCCGCTGAGGTTCGTGCCGGCGTGAGGCAGAAGAAGGGCATCAAGCAGACGGCGTTGCCCAGTCTCCAGCCCTCGGGTCAGATGCTCGGCGACATGGCGCTCGGCGTCGAGCAGCGCCTGCGCAACCATCCGTTCGACCGAACTGATGCCAGGTACGATGATGCGCCGTCGTCGGCACTCGCCTAGTAGCGACCGTGCCAGCCCAGCCCCGCTGGTCGTCGTCAGCGCAATCGGCAGCAGCCATTCCTGCAACGCCGCTCGCAATGGCCGGCTGAACTGTGTGAACCCAAAGCCCTCGCGCAGCGCATCGAGCTGTTCGTACCGGGTCGGGCCGCGCGTCGCATAATCGGCCAGCACCTCGGGCGCGATCTGCAATTGCTCGGCGACGAACGCGAGCGGCGTATCGGGGATCAATTCGCCCGGGCGCAGCAAACGGCCGGGATAGCGCAGCGCGCATAGCTGGATCGCGAAACCCAGACGATTATGCGGTCGCCTGCGGCGCACGATGATAGCCAGGTCATCCTCACTCAACGTCCAGTGCTGAACGAGCGTGGTTTCATCATCGGGAAGTGCGAGCAACGCCATGCGTTGCTCGTCCGACAGCACGGCGCGACGAGGCATTGGATTAGGCTTTGGCGGGCGGCGCCCAACCGATCCGGGCAAGAGTGCCAATCAAGGTCGAACGCGGCACCTTGAAGGTGCGACAGACGGATGCCTTGCTTGCTCCGCCATCAAGCGCGGCAGTAATCCGTTCAAGGGTCTCAGTGTCAATCATGGGAGGCCGTCCACCCTGGCGCCCTCGACGCTTTGCAGCCGCCAGTCCCGCCATCACCCGCTCGCGCGTCAACGCGCGCTCATATTGCGCCAGCGCGCCGAACAGCGAAAATAGCAGTTCGCCGTGCGGCGTGTTCGTATCCATCTGCTCGGTCAGCGAACGGAACGCGATGCCCCGCGCCTTCAGGTCAGTGACGATCGCCAGGAGATGCGGCAACGAGCGCCCGAGGCGATCAAGTTTCCACACGATCAGCGTATCGCCCACGTTCAGATAATCGAGGCAGGCCTTCAGGCCGGGGCGATCGTCGCGTGCTCCCGATGCTTTATCGGTATGTAGGTTTCGTGGGTCGACCCCCGCTACGACCAGAGCGTCGCGTTGAAGATCGACGGTTTGGCGATCGTCGGCCGATGACACTCGCATATATCCGACTAGCATGTACGACAAACCCCTAAAACCGTGTTGTCGTACACTACATCAAAGCGACAGGGTTTGTCGACTATTCAGGCGTAGGATTGCCGACCAAAGACGAGGAATCGCCTAAGGGTGTCCGAAAACTTGTGTTTTCCGACAGGAGGAAAGCTGACACCTCCAGCGCAACCGGCACACGTCCTCTAAGTCTGATAGCAAGGCGACGGTCACATCTTTAAACGGGAGGCAATCCAGCTGCTGTAAGCCCACCGTCAATGACCAACGCATGGCCTGTTACGTAGGACGACTGATCACTCGCAAGATACAACGCACCACGTGCAACCTCCTCGGGCTTCCCAACGCGACGCATCGGCAACTTTGCATCGAAAGCGGCAAGGTCCTCCGTCGTTACGCCCATATCGGCCATGATGATGGGAGAGGGAATGGCCCCGGGGCAGATCGCGTTCACCCGCACGCCAAAGGGCGCTAGTTCGACCGCAACGGTCTTGGTGAAGGAGACGACGGCTGCTTTGGATGCCGAATAAAGCGCCATCCCTGGAACACCCAAGATGGCATTGGTCGAAGCCGTATTAATGATCGTCCCAGATCCTTGGTTCCGCATTACTTTGCCCGCTGCGCGAGTTCCAAAAAAGACACCCCCAACATTTACTCCCATGATAGACTGATATTCCTCGTCACTCACATCGGTGACCTGACATAACCGCGCAATCCCGGCATTGTTGAACATGATGTCCAGCTTCCCGAACTCGTCGATCGCCGTCTGAACAATGGAATCAATCTCTGCAGATTTAGAGACGTCGGCTTGCACAAAAAGGGCTCCGATCCGATAAGCGACGGACTTGCCACGCTCGACATGGTGGTCAGCGACGATCACGGTCGCCCCCTCCGATGCAAACAGTTCAGCAGTTGCTGCGCCCATATTGGATCCCGCGCCTGTGACGATAGCAATCTTGCCCTCCAGCACTCCCATTCTCTTCCCTTCTATCTTTCCAACCACAATCATGCGTGGGGCGATTATGATACAGTTCCGAGACCCGAATACAAACTGACGGCCTGCTCAGCGTCCGCTTTGTGCTAACTCGATCCTAAAAGCCGCCTGTCGCAAATCAGGTGTTTGCCGACACCTGAGCGGGGCTGTCGGCGCTTAGCGTATATCTGGGTCCGTTCTATGTACTGACCCC
>NZ_JBANRK010000045.1:0-3643 GCF_037860795.1 Sphingobium mellinum
GGCGTTACCTCAAGGTTTGTGCGCCAGACAACGATTTGCCGGACATAATGCGAACATCGGCGTCAGGTGGCGGCGCGGAGATACTGGTATAGCGTTTCACGGCTGATACCCAGTTCGCGGGCGATGGCTGCCTTGCGCTCACCGGCGGCGGCGCGGCGATGCAACTCGGCGACCATTTCGTCGGACAGGGACCGTTTTCGTCCGCGATAAGCGCCGCGTTGTTTGGCGACCGCAATGCCTTCGCGTTGTCGTTCTCGGATCAAAGCGCGCTCAAATTCGGCGAACGCACCCATGACTGAAAGCATCAGGTTGGCCATGGGAGAATCTTCGCCCGAGAAGGCCAGGCTTTCCTTTACAAACTCAATCTGGATGCCTCTTTTGGTAAGGGATTGGACGAGCCTGCGCAGGTCGTCAAGATTGCGCGCGAGGCGGTCCATGCTGTGCACGACCACGGTATCGCCCTCACGGGTGAAAGACAGCATGGCTTCAAGCTGGGGTCTGTTGACGTCTTTGCCCGAGGCCTTGTCGGTAAAGACCCTGTCAAGCGTGACACCGTCCAGCTGGCGATCGATATTCTGATCGAATGCACTGACCCGGACGTAACCGATCCTTTGACCCTTCATCGTCGCCACCAGCCAATTCTGTCAGGTTGAAATCTATAATATGGTGCAACAGGCGTCAACAAATTCTGATTCCCACCCTATCCTGACAGAAATCACAGCGGCCCCCTGACGTCCGGTTAGGCTATACTCCAGATTGACGCTAGCCTGCTATCCAGAGTCGGCGGGAGGCAGTATGGCGCGGCGGCGATTATTGACCGGGGAGGAACGGCGGCGCCTGTTCGATGCTCCCCATGACGAAACGGCGATCGTCAGCCACTATACGCTTGCCGTCGAGGATCTCGACCTGATCGGCCGCCGTCATCGCTCTGCCAATCGTCTCGGCCTGGCAGTGCAGATCGCATTGATGCGGCATCCCGGCTTCGGCTTTCAGCCCGATATCGGCGTCCCGGATGCCATCCTTCATTACCTCGCTGCCCAGATATTCGTGGAGGCGGAGATTTTCACCGATTATGGTCAGCGTCCCCAAACGCGTAACGATCATGCCGACATCGCGGCAAGGCACCTCGGGTTACGCCCCTTCCGACGAGGGGATATTCCGCTCGCGCTTGATCTGGCGGCGAAAGCGGCCGACCGAACTGATCGAGGCGAACCGATCGTTCGCGCTTTGATGGAGGGATTAAAGCAGGAACGGTTCATTCTCCCATCGGCTGACACGCTCGAACGTGCCGGTCTCGCAGGTAGGGCGCGCGCACGCAAAGCCGCGGCAGCAACCATCGTTGCAAGCCTGGGCCACGCCGAGCTGATCCGCATCGACGATTTGATCGTCAACAGCAGCGACTTCGGCATGACGCCGCTGGCCTGGCTGCGCAATTTCGAGGAGGCGCCAACGACGGCCAATATCAACGGCCTGCTGGAACGGCTGCGCTATGTGCGCGAGATCGGCATCGACCCCGCGATCGGTGCCAGAATCCCCGATTTCCGGTTAGCGCAATTCATGCGCGAAGGTGGCGCGGCGCCGGCGTTTCTGCTTTCCGACTATAGTCTCGACAGGCGACGCGCGACCTTGGTCGCGGCTGTGATCGATCTCGAGGCCCGGCTCGCCGACGCGGCGATCCAGATGTTCGACAGGCTTGTCGGGAGCCTGTTCACGCGCGCGCGGCGCGGCCGTGAAAGGCGCTATCAGGACAGCATCCGCTCGGTCGGCGAACTCATGCGGTTGTTTGGCGCCACGATCGCGGCGTTGGGAGAGGCGGTCGAGCATGGCGGCAATCCGCTGGAACTGATCGACGAGGCGGTGGGCTGGCACAGGCTGGTCGCGGCCAAGGCACAGGTCGATGCGCTGGCCGACCTGGCGGGGGAGGATGCCCTTGTCGCTGCAACCGGGCGTTATGCGACGTTGCGGCGGTTCAGCCCGGCCTTTCTCGATGCATTTACGTTCAAGGCATCGGGAAGCGGGTCGCAACTTGTCAAAGCCATCGATGTCATCCGCGATGCCAATGCGCGCAAAACGCGCAGCCTGCCCGATGACGTTCCCCTGCCATTTGCCAACCGGCAGTGGAAAAGCCTCATCACCCAGGGCGGTCAGATCGACCGCCGGCGCTATGAGACAGCGGTCATGGCCACGCTGCGCGATCGGTTGCGCGCGGGCGACATTTGGGTCGAAGGAACCCGCAATTATCGCCGCTTCGACGCCTACCTGCTGAGCCGGCGTGAGGCCGGCAAAATCGCCGACAGCCTGCCATTCCAGACCGATGCAGCCGCCTATCTGGACGAGCGGGCGAGGACGCTTGATTGGCGACTGCGCCGTTTCGCCAAGCAGCTCAAGACGAACAGGCTCGCGGGCGTGGCGCTCGAGCGCGACCGGCTCAAGCTGCAACCGATGCAGGCGATCACGCCGCCCGAGGCGGAGGCGCTCGATCGCAGGCTCGACGCCTTGCTGCCGCGCGTGCGGATCACCGAACTCCTTGTCGAGGTAGCCGAACGCACCGGCTTCCTGAGCGCGTTCCGCGACCTTCGTTCCGGCAAGGAGCATGACAATCCGCATGCTGTCCTTGCCGCCATCCTGGCCGATGGATCGAATCTGGGTCTGGAGCGGATGGCCAATGCCAGCGACGGGGTGAGTTACGCCCAGCTTGCCTGGACACACAACTGGTATCTGTCGCCCGAAAATTACCAGGCAGCGCTGGCCATGATCGTTGCCGCGCACCATGATCTTCCGTTCACGCGCCATTGGGGCGCCGGCACCAGCTCATCCTCCGATGGGCAGTTCTTCCGCTCGGGCCGCAGTCGATCGGCCGCAGCCGACATCAATGCAAAATATGGCGGCGAGCCGGGCCTGAAGATCTACTCCCACTTGTCCGACCATTTCGCTTCGTTCGGATCGCGGATCATGTCGGCCACCGCCGGCGAGGCCCCTTATGTACTCGACGGCCTGATGCTTGGCGCCGGTTCGCTGCCGCTGCATGAACATTACACCGATACCGGCGGCGCTACGGTCCATGTCTTTGCCCTCTGCCATCTTCTCGGCTTCCGTTTCGTGCCCCGTCTGCGCGACATTGCGGACAGGAAACTCGGCTCGATCGCTGCGCCCTCGACCTACAAGGGCATCGAAAGCCTCATGGGGCGCACGATCAAGACCGCGGCGATCGAAGCCGATTGGGATGACATCGTCAGGATCGTCGCCTCTATCAAGGAGGGAGCCGTCGCGCCCTCCGCGATCCTGCGCAAGCTGGCCGCCTACAAACGCCAGAACAGGCTGGATTTCGCGCTGGCCGAACTCGGCCGCATCGAGCGGACGCTGTTCACGCTCGACTGGCTTGAGCAGCCCGACTTGCGCCGGGCCTGCCAGGCCGGCCTCAACAAGGGGGAAGCACGCCATACCCTCGCCGCCGCCATCTACACCAACCGGCAGGGCCGGTTCACGGACCGTTCGATCGAGAACCAGGAATATCGGGCATCGGGTCTGAACCTGCTGATCGCGGCGATAGCCTATTGGAATACCATCTATCTGGACAGGGCCGCCCAGCACCTCACAGCATCCGGCGCCCCTTTCGATGACGCACTCCTTGCCCACCTTTCCC
>NZ_JBANRK010000046.1:0-3289 GCF_037860795.1 Sphingobium mellinum
AATCAGGTGTTTGCCGACACCTGAGCGGGGCTGTCGGCGCTTAGCGTATATCTGGGTCCGTTCTATGTACTGACCCCGTCTTGCGCCAATACCAGGTTCCCGACCCGCAAGGCTGGCGAGCGGCCGGCCGCGCACCGCGGGGCGCTCCTTGATGCGCCGCACTTGCACCCGCCGAAACAACGGACGCGACGATATGCCGCCCGCCTGCGTCCAGGCGGCGATTGCGCACACCGAGCGCGGTGAAAGAAACGCCGTCGCCCCCTCCCCGTCTGGGGCGCCCTAACTGCGCGGGATGCTGAGCAGGCGCGCGTCAGGATCGTTCGCTTCGACCACGTGCTCGGCATTGATCGCCACCAGTTCGGACGCGCGCAGCCCGGTGTCGTAGCCAGCCGATAGCAGCGCCCGATCGCGCAGCCCCGGCAGATCGTCAACGCAGCCATCGAGCAATACGCGGATATTCAGCCCGCGAGCCAGATCCCGCTCGACATCCTTTACCGGTCCCTTGAACCGCAAGGGCCGCGCCTGCGCCTGCGCGGTGCCAAGACGGCGGCGGAGCGCCTGCAGCCGCAGCTTCACCAGCGAAGCCGGCTTGCTCCCCTTCGCGAGATTTTACGCTACCGGTTGGAGCAGGGGCTGGCTCACAAAGCGATACCCATCCGGCTTCGGCCGCGCCGTGCACAATGCAAAGCCATGACAACAAACCACGAACTGACGAGCATCAGGGTCGCCGCAAACCATCGACCAAAAAAGCCGGATCGCCTGGCCAACGTTTGCGCGTCGTCTCTCGCAAAGTTTCGGACCGTGCATTATGCAATGGCTGGAGCATGGTTGGGGCGTTCGCTCAGGGCTTCATCGCCCAGCGCCTTATGCAACGTCTGGTGGAGGTGATGAATGGCGATCTCGTTGCGCCCGACTGTGAAGTGATCCTGCGCGCCCGAGAGAAGTGTTTCCTGCGTGGATTGGACGACCGGATAATCCTCCTCGCGAACGGTCTTGTGCGTCATCATGGACCAGTGCCGCGTCTCTTCCTCGATCGGCGTTCCGATAAAGTCGGTACTGACCACGGTGCGGGAGATGGTGATTGAGGTTTCAGGGCTGCCGCCGGGCAGGACCTGATTGATGAAAATTCGTTCCACTGGCTCGACCCCGGCTTCCCGATCGCTCGAAAAGGCCGTGTCGCTGGCAAAAGCGAAAAACGTAGTAGGGAAACAGGTAAAGGCGAGTTGTACATAGCGCTTGAGATCATCTGTCGATGAGGGATCGCATTTATCGATACCCAGAACCGGGGTCAGAAACCGGTTGTGAAGACCCAGCCTGTCAAACTTCAGTACATTGGGAATGACAAAGCTGCCGAAGCTCTTGGCATGTAGGCTGATGAAATGATAGGATTCACAATAGCCCTCAAACGCCAGCTTCCAGTTCGCCGCCGGCAGTTCGATCTGGTTTACGACCTGGAAGCGATCCAGGCGACATTTCGCCAGTAATTCCATCATCTGCGGCCCCAGATATTCGTCGAGGTCCAGCGGCACGCCCGGGGTGAGCATCCCCCAGATCAGGCCCGAACGTTCCTCGACGGCAAGCTCGGTAAGGCCATAACAACTCTTGTCGACGTCGCCGAAGATCCTGCTCTCGGGTAATGCCAGAAGTTTTCCATCCAGCCCATATGTCCAGGCATGGTAGATGCAGGTAAAGCGCGGCTGCTTGCCCTTTCCTTCCTCGACCACCTTGGCGCCCCGGTGCCGGCAGGCATTGATGAACAGCCGCACCTCTCCGGATTTCAATCGCGTCAGGAGCATCGGCACGCCAAGCCGCGTCATCGCCCAATAGCTGCCAGGCTCGGACAGTTCGCTCGACAATGCAAGCATCATCGGCGTCGTCCGAAGGAATTTGACTTCGCGTTCCCAACGCTCGCGATCGGTATAGTCCGTGACGGGAATCTTGAGGATATCGGGCGCGAGCGTCGGCTCCTTACGCGCCACCAAATCCATGATCTCATCATAATGGGAACGCAACTCGGCGTGCTCGAAACCAATCATTCCTTTCGACCTCATCCTATATCAAAACACCCAGTTGCGGCGCACCAGCGTGCGGTTTGTGACGATAACTGAGCCGCTCGCCATGGAATTGCACAGCTTCAGCACCGAGTCAAAAGAAATAGAGTGATCGTTCGCTCTATATAGCGATCACTCACTATATAACGCGGGTTTCATTCGTTTGGCGAAAATTGTAGGGCCTATCCGATTCGAGATTTTGCCGCGAAGGGTGGCGAGGAAGGTAACATGGCACAATCGACGGCAGCGGCATCACGACGGGAGGAACTCGCGAAATACCGCCGAAACCAGATTCTCGACGCCGCGCGCGCATGTGTTATCGCCGAGGGTTTTCACGCAGCAACCATAAGCCGCATCTGCGCGGAAGCAGCCATGAGCGTCGGGCACCTCTACAAGATATTCGAGAGCAAGGAAGCGATCATGATCGCTCTCACCGAGCGCGATTTTGAAGAATTCATGTTGCACATTACACATCCGGATGAGCTCGGGACTCTGAGCATCGGTGTGCTCATTGATCGATACTTGAATGATATTCGATGGCTGCTCGACTATGACCGGGCAGCGCTCGCACAAGCAGTCTTGGCCGAAGCGGCACGCAATCCCAGAGTTGCCGAACTGGTTGCGCGCGTCGATGACCGATTTAGAGACGCGGTTCGCGCGATTGCGGCCCCGGTGTTCGAAGGCCTCACGGAAAGAGAAATCGACGGGCGCATCGAGACGCTGCTCGTGATGACGCGGGCTTTGTCGCTGCACGCGAGTACCCATCCGGCCAGCGACCCCGGAATTATTGGCGCAGGGTTCGAAGTAGCGCTGCGGGCAATTTTGTCCCCTCCTCCTTCGCAGCCCCTTAAGGCTACGCACGAGGTCGATAAGTTCAACGACGAAAAGGCTGGGATTGGTTAGCAGCCCCGTCGGGCGACCGGAACTGAACGTGGATACTTTGCCGAATCCGCAGCGGTTTCCGGTCAGAGGATGCCGCCTGATAGGCGGCAACCAGCGCTTTGTTGACGATGACGCGCGCGCCGACGCGCCGTTTTACCGACCCCGTCTCGATCCGCCTGAGGACCGACTTGAGTGAGGTGACATGGTGAAAGTGGTCTAGCTTTTGAGTTAGCTTTTCCGTCGGATTTTCCTGGGTCGAGGAGGGTTCGTCAGATGAAGAGTAATACCAACCTGCATTGATCACGACCCACGCGCCCATTTGCGGCGTCCTATGGTCATGATGCGCCACGGCTGAT
>NZ_JBANRK010000047.1:0-3112 GCF_037860795.1 Sphingobium mellinum
CTTCGCCAGATGCACGCCGTCGAAGGTCCGGAGAAACCTTAGCGTATATCTGGGTCCGTTCTATGTACCGACCCCAAGACGCTGCCCACACGGGCGGCGGCGACGCTCACGGAGTATAGTGTGGGGGAGGGGAGGCCGACCGCAGTGGCCCCTCTCTCAACGCGATCGCGGCTTCACCAGCTTTGCCAAAAAAAAGGACGTTCGTTCTATTGACACTCTGCTCTTGACAAGGATAGCTGAGCGCAAAGGAGTCAGCCAGGACGGCGGCCCAAGAAGTAAAAAAGGCTGGAAGGGTAATAATAACTGCAAAACAAGAGAATATATTATCCGCGTTTTTTGTTATTCGCAAGTTCGCTCTACTAAATATTGAGGGATGCGGTTGTTTTTATGCCAAATTATTCGAAGAACGCGAACGAAGTAATGATTGGCTTTCCCCAATGAAGTGATCCGATCTGGAGCATGGCTTTTGGCCATCAGAAGGAGGGACGCATGGGCACGAAATACATACAAGGCTGAGGAGATCGTCGCGAAGCTTCGGCAGATGGAGGCACTGACGTCGCAGGCGTAGTCTGTGGCGGAAGCAGTGCGGCAGAACCGTGCGGTGCTGGGGCAGGTCAATATATCGCGATAGGCCTTCATGGAAGAGAAGTCCGGCGGCCAGACGCTTTGCCTGTCAGTTTGTGCTCGGCACGGCATAATTATTTGGTGGCTACGTGCAAAGGAATATTTATGTTCGACCTGAGTGGCAAGGTTGCAATCATCACCGGCGGGTCCAGCGGCATTGGTGCTGCTGCGGTACGCATGTTTCATCAACTGGGCGCAAAAGTTACAATCGGCGATATTCAGGTCGAGGAGGGCGAGGCGCTGGCCGGCGAGTTGGGGGACCGGGTTCGCTTTTCACGCCTTGACGTTACAGATCCCGCTGCTTGGGAACGCACTGTCGATGACACCGAGAAAGCCTTTGGCCCAGTGAACATCCTTGTGAACAATGCGGGTCATTCGGGCCATCGGAAGACCATTAAAGACCTGAGCCTGGAAGAGTATCGGCGCGTGTGCGCGATCAACCAGGACGGAGTTTTCCTCGGCATGAAGACGGTTCTGCCTTCGATGTTGCGCGCGGGCGGCGGATCCATGATTAATAATTCCTCCAGCTGGGGCCTCGTTGGCGCGGCCGACAACATGGACTATTGTGCATCGAAGTTTGCGATTACGGGGATGACGAAAGCCGCAGCGATCGAACTCGCTTCGCTCAACATCCGGGTCAACTCGGTTCATCCTGGAATGACATTGACGCCGATGGTCGTATCGACATTGGAGATGATCGGTGCGTCAGCCGACGAGTTCATTTCCCGTATGCTGCCGATCAATCGTGGCGCGGCCCCCTCGGAAATCGCGAGCGTGTTTGCATTCCTGGCATCCGACGCCTCCAGCTTCGTGACCGGGGCCGCCATTGCCGCCGATGGCGGGTTGACCGCTCAATAACGAGCCGCCCGGGACTTGCCGGGCAGGACTATGCTTTAAGAGAGGATCTGAAAATGATAATTTTTATCGGCAAGATCACCCATCCCACTGCGGAAGCTGCAACTCGCGCCCTGGAAAAGGCGGGGGACGGTGACGCACTGTCCGCTGCCGAGCCGGGATGCGTTCATTACACGCATGCACAGGATTTTCATGATAAACGCGTGATCTGGCTTGTGCACGTGTACAAGACGATTCCAGATGTGCAGTCGCATCTGGACGCTGACTTTTATCCAGCCTTGAAGGCTGCAGTCACCGATGGATCGATTGCGATGGAAGTCAGTCAATATGTCGGAATGGAAGCATTCAACTTCCTCTGAATACCGGTATCATCTGAAGCATTGGCATAGAACGCTTCCTTGACAACCCTTGAACTAAAGCTTCCCTTCCCAAGTCATCGGCAGGACCTATTGGAATTTGCTGCACGAGGGATAGCCGGTTTCGGATACGCACTGTATGGAGTGTATAAATGAATAAGACAGTTGCGGTTTTCGGCGCCACAGGGACATCCGGAGGGGCAGCCATGCGCCACTTGATCTGGGCTGGCTTCCATGTGCGCGCCATCACTCGAAACCCGGACAGCGAGGCTGCGCGCCACGCCGCCAGCCTCGGGGCCGTTCCGGTGGCTGGTGACCTGAACGACCGCGCGTCGATCCGCAACGCAATACAGGGCGCCGACGCGGTCTATTTTGTTGGCACCTCCGCGGAAAATCGTTGGGATGTGGGGCAAGCCGTTCAAGGTATCAACGCCGTGGACGCTGCGATCGAAGCTGGCATTTCACATTATGTTTTCCAGTCCGCGCTGACGGCCGACGCCCGGGGCGTACTTCTGATGGGATCGAAGCGGGCGATCGAAGAACGGCTTGCCGAACTGCCTTTGCGCACCACCATTTTGCGGCCTGGATTTTTCATGGAAAACCTGCTGCGCTTTTTCGTTCCGGTGGAACAGGACGGGAAGCTGATCTTCGCCATCCCGATCCCGCCCGAGAAAGAAAATGGTTTAATCGCTGCGGAGGATATCGGCAGGGCGGCTGCCAAGGTGATCGCCGATCCGGATCGATATGCCGGCACCGAGATCAATCTGGTATCCGATGTCGCCTGTCCCAGTCAGATGACGCGGATTATGGGTGAGGAACTGGGCTGCGAGGCGAGCACGGTCCACATTCCGCTGGACGATATCAAACGGGATTGGCCGCAAGGCTATGACGACACTCTCTGGCTCAGTACGCGCACCACGAAGGACAATAGCGACGATCTTGGGGCGCTTATCGGCAAGACAACGAGCTTCCGGGAATGGACAAAGACGACTTTTGTCCCATTCTTCAAACAACTAAAACAGCAGGTATTATAATGATGGAGAGATTCCATGATGGTCAAGGACGAGTTTACGGTTGAACTCGATTGCAACTGGAAAACGGCATATGATAACTTCATGGAAGCTTATCATATAAATACAGTCCACTCCAAATCCCTGGCGCCTTTCTTGAACGCTGAGAGTCCGTTTGAGAATACTCATGGATGGACAATTCTACGGAGCATGAGGCTGCCGAGAGCGACATGGATCATGGCCTCCGAGACGTCGATTCGCTGCTCG
>NZ_JBANRK010000048.1:0-2912 GCF_037860795.1 Sphingobium mellinum
GGTCCTGCCTTATTGTCAGGCAGGACCGTGTGCTTCAATGCTGTCCTGTGATTTTGATCCCGGCTTCGCCGACATCGTAATTCTTGTTGATGAAGATGAGCACCGAGGTCAGCGCCTCCGCAGCGGCGGAGTTGCACAGCGCACCGGCGTGGAAAGCGCGCAGGCCCATCGCGTCCGACAGTTGCACGACCTTTTCGCGGGCCGCCTTGTCATCGCCGAACACAAACACGTCGCAGTTGATTTCCATGTCGGTCGCGAGCTTGTCGGCCGCGACATTGTGGAACGCGGACACGACCGTCACGCCCTCGCCAAGCTGCTTCTGGCTGCGCTGGGCCGCGCTGCCTTCGGCCGGCAACTGCACCCGCATCACCTTGGGCGGCACCAGCGGCACGGTCGTATCGACCACGATCTTGCCCGCGCAATGGGGCGCGATATCCGCGATCGTGGCTTCCTGCGCGGCAAAGGGCACGGTCACGATGACAAGGTCGGCTGCGCGCGCGGCGTCGGCATTCGCCATGCCGGAAAGACCAAAGCCCAGTTCCCCCGCAATGCGCTCAGCGCTTTGCGCCAGGCGCGAGCCGATGATCACCGCATGGCCCGCCTTGGCAAGCCTGCGTGCAATCGCCGCCCCCAGGTTACCGGTCCCGCCGATAACCGCAATCTTCTCACCCATTGTCTCTCGTCCTTACAAATTGATGCTATTCCGCCGCCTGCAATTGGGGCGCGATGACGGTCCCGTATAATGTCGTGCGCTGAACGGCCTGGCGTCCCGCTCCCCGCGCGAACGCCTCCATCTGCGAGGGATCGCACAGCTGGCCATTCAGGCCACCGGCCGCCCGGGTGATGGATTCGTCCATCAGCGTCCCGCCCATGTCATTGACCCCCGCCCGCAACGCAGCCGCGATGCCCGTGGGACCCAGCTTCACCCAGCTCGCCTGGATGTTGGGGATAAGCGGATGCAGCACCAGGCGGGCAACCGCATGCATCAACATCACCTCGCGGAAGCTGGGGCCCGAGCGCGCCAGCCCTTTCCGCCAGATCGGCGCCTCCATATGCACAAAGGGCAGCGGCACGAATTCGGTGAACCCGCCCGTCTCCGCCTGGAGATCGCGGACCCGCAGCAGATGCCGCGCCCAGTGCCGATAGCCTTCGACATGGCCGAACATGATCGTCGCCGTGGACCGCAGGCCAACGCGATGCGCCGTGCGCATCACCTCCAGCCACTCCTGCGTGTTCAGCTTGTCCGGGCAGATGATATCCCGGATCTCGTCGTCCAGTATCTCCGCCGCCGTTCCCGGCAGGGTCGAAAGACCAGCATCGCGCAGCCGCGTCAGATAGGCTTCCAGGCCCAGGCCCAGCGTCGCGGCGCCATGGCTGACCTCCAGCGGCGAAAAGGCATGGATGTGGATGTGCGGCGCAGCCTCGCGCACCGCCTTGAGCACCGACAGATAGGTGTTGCCATCATAATCGGGATGGATGCCCCCCTGCAGGCACACCTCGGTCGCGCCCCTGTCCCAGGCCTCGGCCGCGCGGCGCCCGACCTCTTCCAGGTCAAGCCGGTAGGCCGGGCCGCGCATCGCCTTCGTGCTGCCCTTGGAAAAGGCACAGAAGCCGCATTTATAAAGGCAGATATTGGTATAGTTGATGTTGCGGTTGACGACATAGGTGACCGCATCGCCCACCACTTCGCGACGCAGATCGTCAGCCGCCCGGGTCAACAGGTCCAGATGCGAACCGTCGGCCTCGAACAGCGCGACGATAGCCTTCTCCTCCAGCCTGTCGCCGGCGCGCGCGGCGGCAATGATCGCCTCGATTTCCTCAGCGCCGGTCGTCCGGGCAACAGGCTCCACAGGCGCAGGAGCATCATCTCCCGCGCCAGCATGCCAGCCGTCCGTCAGCGGAAGGCCGCGCGCATCGATCGACTGGCGCACCTTCCTGGCTATCGCGGGATCGGCCCAGCGGTCCGCCTCCAGCGCATAGGCCGGACCAATGGCAAGACGTTCGCGCAGCACCCGCCCGGCATCCGCCGTCGCCTGCTCCAGCAAGGCCAGATGCGGCCAGGGCGCTTCGGGATTGACATGATCGGGCGTGACCGGCGACACCCCGCCCCAGTCGTTCACACCCGCCCGCAGCAGCGCCGCCAGTTCCTCGGGCGCATGCAGATTGGGCGGCGCCTGGATGACCATCTGCGGACCCAGGATCAATCGGGCCATGGCGATCGTCCACAGATGCTCTTCCAGCGAGGGTTCGGGATGGTCAACCATCCGCGTGCCCGGCTTGGCCCGGAAGTTCTGGATGATCACTTCCTGGATATGGCCATGGCGGCGATGCAGGGCGCGGATCGCAACCAGCGCGTCGATCCGCTCCTGCCGCGTCTCGCCGATGCCGATCAGCAGCCCGGTCGTGAACGGCACCCCGGCCCGACCCGCCGCCTCGATCGCCTCGATCCGCCGCGCTGGCCACTTGTCCGGCGAGCCATGATGGGGACCGCCCTTCTCCGAAAGCCGTTCCGATACCGTTTCCAGCATCAATCCCATGGACGCCGATACCGGACGAAGCGCAGCATAATCGCCCGCGTCCATCAGGCCCGCATTGATGTGCGGCAACAGTCCGGTCTCATCAAGAACGACCCGGGCCATCTCTTCCAGATAGGACAGCGTGCTCGCATGGCCAAGCCGGCCAAGCGCATCGCGCGCGGCCGCATACCGCGCCTCCGGACGATCCCCCAGCGTAAACAGCGCCTCACGGCAACCCGCCGCCGCTCCCGCCCGGGCAATCGCCAGAACCTCCTCGCCCGAAAGATAGGCCGTCTCCACACGCGACGGCGTCGACGCAAAGGTGCAATAATGACAAACATCCCGGCACAGCTTCGTCAGCGGAATGAAAACCTTGCGCGAATAGGTCACCAACGG
>NZ_JBANRK010000049.1:0-2690 GCF_037860795.1 Sphingobium mellinum
GTACGCATCCGATAGCGGCCGCCTTGCGATAGGGGAGTATTCGCGGGAGTTAGCGGCAGTGCAAGCACCGTGGTTTGCACTGTGGCTAGCGACGGCACGGTTGGTCAGGCGGCTAGTTCGACCGGGTTACTGTTCTGGAGGGTTTTCCAGTGCCAGGGCAGGAGTTCATGCAGCCGGTTTTGGGGCAAGTCGGCGATGCGGGTGAGGACATCGGTGAGCCAGGCGAGCGGATCGACGTCGTTTAGCCGGCAGGTGCCGATCAGGCTGAACATCGTCGCGGCGCGGTCTCCTCCCCGGTCCGATCCCACGAACAGCCAGCTCTTCCTCCCGCGGGCCACACTGCGTAACGGTCGCTCCGCGGCGTTGTTCGTGAGACAGATGCGGCCATCTTCCAGGAAGGTGGTGAAGCCTTCCCAGTCGTTGAGGAAGTAGGCGATGGCCTTAGCCACGGGATCGTGCCGGGAGAGGGTCTTCCGCTGAGCGTCGAACCAGGCCTTGAGCTGATCGACTAACGGGGCGATCTTTTCCTTACGAACGCGCAGGCGTTCATCGGCGCTCTCGCCGTTGATCTCCCGTTCGACGGCGAAGATCTCATCGATCATCACCAACCCGTCCCGTGCGAGAGGCGACAGGAGCGGCACTTTTCCCTTCTTTTTGCCCTTCAGTTGCTTGGCCACGTCGACCAGTTCGAAGAGCTTACGTCTGCCATGTGCCCAGCAGTTTGCGCGGGTCATGGCCTTATCCGCCCACCCTTCCTCGAACATCTCGTTAAAGCCGGCATAGCGGTCGACCTGGAGGATTCCGGTATAACCAGCCAGATGTACGCGGGGATGTTCGCCCCTTCGGTTCCGGGAGTAGCGGCACATCAGCGCCGGCGGCGCTGTGCCACCAAAGGGGGCGTCATCGCGCACATAATCCCAGATGCGGGCGACCTCGGTCTTATATTTGGCGAGGAGAGGAACGGTGGTGTCGTCGGCGTGGAGGCGCTCGGCGGCCAGCACATGGGCATCATTCAACAGGGAGATCGGTTTGAGCGCGGCGCAGACGGCGCCGACCTGATCGGCAAGCGTCGAGATGCTCAGGGGGATGCCCTCCGCCTCCAAGCGGTCGCGCTGGCTGTTAAGCGGCTGATGCAGTCCATATTTCTGGAAGACGAGGTCGGCCAGGAAGTGCGGGCCGAACATGCCCCGGGGGGTCACGTGGAAGGGCGCCGGGGTCTGGCGGATCTTTTCACAGTGCCGGCAGGAGACTTTCTCACGCACCGTCTCGATAACTTTGTGGCGGGCGGGCACCTTCTCCAGGGTTTCAGTGATGTCGGGCGGCAGATGGCTCAGCTCCTGCGAGCCGCAGCAGGGACATTGCTCGGGTGCGGGGATCACCCGCTTCTCGCGCTCCACATGAGCCGGAAAGTCGCGGCGGGGTCCCCGCTGACGGGTAAAGGCCGCCACCGTGGTTGTCTTGGCTGCGGCCTGGGCGGCGAGGCTTTCGGCTTCGCTGGCATCGGCCTCAAGTTCTTCGAAGCCCAGTTCGAGCTGGCCGATGAGCCGGCTTGCCCGCTCCGATTTCGCGCCATATTTGTCGCGGCGCATGAGCGCGTTCATCAGTTCAAGGTGCGCGTTGCGAGCAAGCAGGTCGGCGTTGATCGCCTCCACACGCGCGGCTTTTGCCTCCGCTTCGAGCGCCTTGGCCTGAGCTGCCTGGACCAGTTGGCGCGTTGCCATGAGCTCGGCTTGGAGCTGCAAGAGCTCAAGAGAGGCATCGGCCGAAGGCATGGTTGCCCATAGCAAAAAACGCCCAAAACGCCTAGATATTTCTCAGTTTTCGATGGATTTTCAACGCTCTATTCACCCCTCTCGGGCGGCGCGTTTATGTCCAGTGTCAGCCAACCTGACTGGGCCGCCATGTTCGCTGCGGGTTGCGCCAATCTATCCCCTCGAGCAGGCAGGCGAGCGCCGAGGGGGTTAGCGGGATCGCCCCGTCCTTGGCGGAGGGCCAAATGAACTTCCCGCGTTCGAGACGCTTTGCATATAATGAGACCCCCAGCGCGTCGCTCCACAAAATTTTCACCAGATCGCCGCGACGTCCGCGAAAGACGTAAAGATCCCCATCATGGAAGGTTCGACCCAGATGCTGTTCCACTTGGCGGGCAAGAGAAGCCATCCCGCGACGCATGTCAGTATGGCCGGCCGCTATCCAGATCTTCACATCCGCCGAAACAGGTATCATCGCAAGCTTCCCAGGACCGCGCGGACCAGTTCGGGCCGCGCCGCATCCCCGAACCAGATCACCGCTCCCCGCGTCTTGATCACCGCCGCGACGCCCAGGCCCGGCTGCCTTTCGCCCGGCGAACCATCGCAGGCATCGGCCTTCATCACCACCGGCACAAAACTCGCTTCGGTTCCCGATAGGCAAACCCCTCGCGTCCGTTCCCGCCGCCACCGGTGGATCAGGCTCGGATGTACGTCCGCCGCCCGCGCAATATCCGCTACCACCGCCCCGGGCGCACAGGCCGCCAATACCAGGGCTTCCTTCTGCTCCGCTGTCCACGCCCGCCGGCGCTCCGGCCCCGAAATAACCGTTATCCGATCCATCGCACCCTCGTTAGCTCCAGTGCAAACCTCCACGCTTGCACTCGCGCTAACTCCGACGCCGGACACTTCAGAACAAGGCGGCCCCTATCGGATGCGTAC
>NZ_JBANRK010000050.1:0-2503 GCF_037860795.1 Sphingobium mellinum
GTAAGCGTGGCCTGAGGACCGCGGTTCAGGCGGCTTCGGCGATCGATCGCTGATCTGGCCGCCAGTTCCACGGCATGAGTTCGTCCCAGCGGGCAGCAGGCCAGTTGCCAGCGATCTTGGCGATGACGTCGGCAATATAGGCCTGCGGTTCGAGGCCATTGAGCTTTGCGGTCTCGATGACGGAATAGACGGCAGCGGCGCGATCGCCGCCTGCCTTTGATCCGGCAAACAGCCAGTTTTTCCGGCCCAGGGCCACACACCGCATGGCGCGCTCCGCGACGTTGTTATCGATCTCCAGACGGCCGTCATCAAGGAGGCGCGTGAGCGCGACCCAGCGCTTGCGGCCATAGGCGATGGCCTTGGCCATCTCGGACTTGGGCGAGAGACGGCGCAACGCATCGTCGAGCGTCTGGCGCAGATCATCGATCAATGGCCGGGTGCGGTCCTGCCGGCTTCGTCGTCGGCTATCGGGTTGCTGGCCTCGAACCTCTGCCTCGATCTCGTAAAGCTCGCCGATGCGTTCCAGCAGATCAGTGGTGAGCGGCGTCGGCTTGGTGGCGTGGATGTCGAATATCTTCCGCCGGAAATGCGCCCAGCAAGCAACCTCAGTGACGCGGTTCGTATCGTAGAGCTTGTCATAGCCGGCATAGCCGTCAGCCTGGAGATAGCCAGTGAAGTTGGCCAGCTGCCGCTGGGGATGCGCGCCGGTGCGATCGGTGGTGAACTCATACCAGACCAGCGACGGGGTCGTGGCACCAGAGCCGCGATCATCGACGGCGTAAGCCCAGAGCCTGCCGGTCGCCGTCTTGCCGCGTCCCGGGTCAAGCATGGGAACCGGCGTATCGTCAGTATGGATCTTCGAGGCGGTCAGGCCGACCTCGCGAATGCGACTAACGATCGGGTCAAGCAGCACCGATGCTTGCCCAACCCAGCCCGCCAGCGTCGATCGATCGATCTCGACCCCCTGCGCCGCCATTATCTCGGCCTGGCGGTAGAGCGGTAGATGATGGTCGAACTTGGAGACGACGACATGGGCCAGCGTGCCGAAGGTCGCCTTGCCGCGCGCTATCGCCTTTACCGGCGCGGGCGCCTGAACGATCTTCTCGCAGGAGCGGCAGCTATACTTGGGCCGGATGGTCCGAATGACACGCCATTGCACCGGCACGGCATCGAGCATCTCATCGCTATCCTGTCCCAACGGCCGCAACGTCCCGCCGCAGTCGGGGCAGGTGCAGATGCCCTGCTCAGCCTCGATCCGCTGTTCCTCGCGCGGCAGATGGGCGGGTAGCGCGCGAACAGGCGCTGACCGATCGCCATCTGCCCGATCGCCCCGCCGCGCGGCGGCGACGATGGCCTCACCCTCGAGCTCTTCGAGCGCCAGTTCAAGCTGTGCGATCTGCGTGTCGAGCTTCTCGGACGACTTGCCGAACTGCATCCGCTTGAGGCGCGCGATCTGCACGCGCAGCGTGTCGATCAGGATATCGCGAGCAGAAATATCGGCGTGGGCGGCCGCCAAGGCAGCTTCGAGCTCGGCGATCCGAGCGTCTTTGTCAGCGGTGGAAAGGCCTGCGTCCGACACCGCGATCCTATAGCGAATCGGATACTCCAAAGCCAGAAAAACTGCCGGAAAATGGGCGTTTTATCCCGCGATCGATGGGGTAAAAGTGCGCTCCGGCCGTCGCCAGTCGATGCCTTCCAATAGCATGGAAAGCTGGGCCGCCGTCATCATCACCGACCCGGCCTTGGTCGATGGCCACACGAACCGACCCCGGTCCATCCGCTTGGAGAAAAGGCACATGCCCTGGCCGTCATACCAGAGCAGCTTCACCAGATCGCCGCGCTTCCCCCGAAAGGCGAACAGCGCACCGGAATGCGGGCTCTGTTCCAGAACCTGCTGTGTCATCACGGCAAGGCCGTCAAAACCCTTACGCATGTCTGTCGCGCCACATGCCAGGAATATCCGCGTTGATGGTGGCAGCGGGATCATCGCGTCAGGATACCGATCACCCGCGACAGGGCATCGGCATCGACCGTGGCGTCCACGCTCACCCTGATGCCCGACGGCAGCTCGATGCCGATCACTCCGTCGCTGCGTGCCGCGACCGTCGGCGCGGGCAAGGCTGGCTGCTCGCTGATCTGCACCTCCGCAAATATCGGCTCCGCCAGCTTGCGAACCCCGGCAAGCTCACCGGACATCGCCTGGCGCCGCCAGGTGTAGATCGAGCCGCTGCCGACGTCATGGCGTTCACAGGCCGCGCGCACGCAGCCCTCCGGGCCGAATGCATCGCGCAGGACGGCCAGCTTCTGCTCCACCGTCCACCGCCGCCGGCCTGACACCCGGCTAACGATCTCTATCCGACTACTCATACGACCGCTCGTATGAGTAGTCGCTGCGCCGCTAGCTGAAACCTCGATCTCGTCCGACACCCGCCACTCCGCTCAAAGAGCGGCAATCATCCCGGCGATCGGGAGCGGCGCAAGGCGGCCGTCAGACCCCGCTTAC
>NZ_JBANRK010000051.1:0-2460 GCF_037860795.1 Sphingobium mellinum
TGAAGGGCGCGAGTGGTATCGGTCCACATCGTTGAATCCATGGTAGTTTTTGGCGAAACCCATGAATCAACGACAGGTCAGGCCGTCAAGCTAACCTGCTGATACCACTCAACTTAATTTCCGATCGGGCTCTCAATCATGGCGAAGTACTTATTGGACTGGCCGGCGCCGTGGGTCCATTATTTCAGAAAATCAAGACGCCTGCGGCAAAGCAGGCACAAACGGAGAGGCTCGATGAATATATTTCGACCAGTGGCCGTTGCGATAAACACAATGCCGATTTCCAGATGCTATGCACAATCTGGTTCGGTAGTGGCTAAATTGCAGGACGCTGTGACCGCAGTAAAGGCCGATGCCGTCCCGAAGTCCGGGTTTGACCAAGGTTTCCGGCATTGCAGCAGTGAGTCCGGGCACGAATTTCACCATCGATGCCGGCTTTTTTTCGGCTAGTTCTAGGACTTAGTGGGGGTGCCACGGCGCCTCGGTTTACGCGAGACACCCGGCGAAAACCTCCGCATCGGCTTTTACGTGAACAATCTTGTCGACAAGCAATATGTCTCGAACCGGTTAACGGCCATGCCTCTCGGTACGACCTATTGTGCCGGATTGCGCGCATATTCAACTGGCAATTAAAGGAAGATCATGACCCCACCCGTTAAAGCCGATACGCCGTCGCGGGCGGCCAAGGTTAACGTGGAATTCGACGTTCCCTCGCGCATGCGAGATGGGACGGTACTCCGCGCCAATGTCTACAGGCCCGAGGGACCGGGCGCCTGGCCCGTGCTTCTCGCCCGTTCGCCATACGGTAAAGATCTGCCTATGGCTGTGGAACTGCTTGATCCCGTTCAAACGGCCCGCCAGGGTTTTCTGGTCGTGATGCAGGACACGCGCGGCCGCTTCGTCTCGGAAGGTGAGACCCAATCTTTCCGATTCGAACGCGACGATGGCTATGATTCGGTCGAATGGGCCGCGAAACTGTCTGGATCCAACGGGCGCGTGGGGATGTTCGGGGCCAGCTATTTCGGTAACACCCAGTGGATGGCCGCGCTGGCGCAGTCGCCCTCGCTGGCGGCGATTTCGCCCATGGTCACCTGGCGCGATCCCATGGATGGTCTCTACGCCAGGGGCGGCGCCATCGAGCTGGGTCTTGAGCTGGCCTGGACGCTGCTGATGGGTCCCGACTATGTGATGAAATTGCCGATCCCCATGGAGGAGCGCGTCGGCCGCATGGGTGCGATCCTGGCTGACTATGAAGCTCTTGCGACAGACGGCTATTGGGATCTGCCGGTGCGCCGTGGCGTCATGCTTGGGCGCCACAAACTCCCGGGCCTAGGCGCGTTCCGCGCCCTCGACGATCCGGATAGCGTCAACTGGTGCCAGGTGGCGGGACAGCATGACCGGATCGCTGTCCCGAGCTTCCATACGGGGGGATGGTACGACATCTTCCTGCAAGGAACGCTCGACAATTTCGCCGAGATGCCCCGCCTCGGACGCGACGCGCGACTGGTGGTCGGGCCGTGGTCGCATAGCGAGTTCGGCGACAAGGTCGGCGATCTGAGCTTCGGCCTCGCCTCCCGCCGTCTCGGCGTGGCGTCCTATCCCTATGGCGACCTCAACGCGTTTCAACTCGCCTGGTTTCGGCGGCATCTCGAAGCGGGTGCCGATATTCACCTCCCCGAGTCCAAGGTCCGCATCTTTGTGATGGGGCGCAATGTTTGGCGCGACGAAAACGAATGGCCGCCGGCGCGCGCCAAGGTTCAGCGCCATTTCCTGCGCGCCGACGGCTCGCTGACACCAGCCGGGCCATCTTCCGACGAGGTCGCCACGGAGTTCGTCTATGATCCGTCCGATCCCGTGCTGACCGTGGGCGGCCATCTCGTCATGGCGGGGGCTTTCCCACCCGGGCCCAAGGAACAGGGGTCGGTCGAGGCAAGACAGGATGTCTGCGTCTTCACGTCCCCGCCCCTCGAACAGGAGCTCGAAGTCACCGGGCGCGTCCGCGTCGTCCTGAACTGCGTAAGTTCCGCGCCATCGACCGATTGGGTGGCGCGCCTGTGTGACGTGCATCCCAACGGCCAGTCGTTCAACCTGTGCGACGGCATCATCCGGGTGCACGAAGGAGCCGATCGTGCCGGTACCCACGAGATCGACCTTTGGTCGACGAGCAACGTGTTCCTGCCCGGACATCGTATTCGGGTGCACGTCACCAGCAGTTCATTCCCCCGGTGGGATCGCAACCTCAACACCGGCGATCAGGACAGTGCGCGATCCGAAGTAGCGCGGCAGCGCATCCGGCATGACGCCGATCACCCCTCCTTCATCGAACTGCCCGTGATCGACGGATGATTGCACGAGCGGTAATATCTAAATTGCCCCATCTGGGCACCTCGAAAAACCGAGTGATTTTGGTATGAGGGCGTAGGAAGGGGCACGCGGCTCTGATGAAAGGCGCCGTTTCGG
>NZ_JBANRK010000052.1:0-2311 GCF_037860795.1 Sphingobium mellinum
CATATCATCCGCGCTCATCTTCAATGGCCTGCTTTTACTCCGCCATCATGGCCTGGAATCCGACCGCCGTTGACACCTGAAGTACCGGACGGGAGGTTTTCCCGTTTCCGTCCAGATCTTGACGCCTAATGCCGAGTGATTATTTTCGTAATAATCGATCAAATGCTCCATAGACGTCCCGGGCTTGCGCTTCATCAGCGTCATGATCTTGAACATCGCTGGCCTCTCCTCGGTTTAGTACCCTTGCAGCTTACGTTCTTTGGCCAGCGCAGCGACATCAGAGGTCGCAGTTAGCCTTTGCCAACAAGCTGTAAGGGAGGTGTCTCCTTTCAACGACGGCTGCGTGGGCGGCAACCGCATTCAAAGCTTAGCTGGCAGATTACGACGATGTGGCGATGGTTTCGGGTTCGATGGTTTTCCGAAGAATCCGCTCCGCTATCAGCCAGCGGCCGTCGAGCTTTTCATAACGATCCTCGTAAATGCAATGTGTACGCGCGTGGGTCCCATCGTTCAGCACGGCCTCTATCAATGCAAAGGCCCTGCCCCGGGCCGTCGTCGCCGTCATGTCGGTGATATGGTGCGTCGTCATATGATGAAGGACATGCCGCACGAACTCCGTGAGGTGATTTCCATAGGCACGGATTTCGTCGTGGCCGTTCATAAGCGGGTTATCGAATTCGCTCTCATCGAAGACGGCGTCCGGAGTGAAAAGACTGACCCACTCTTCGATTTCGTGAAAGTCGACGTGCAATGCATATCGCTGGTTCAAGGCGGCGATTTCAAGCCGGTCTTCCACGTTGCTGAACTCACCCATCATTCTTCTCCATGAAACAACCTTGAGCGCCATTCCCCAAGGCTACGCGGAACACAGCGTTTCGTCCCACCTCGCTCGTGCTGAACTATTCGCATTTAACTGCTTACAGTGCGGCTTCCATCATAGTCGGGGGGAGCCTTCAATACGCAAGCTCCCCTCCGATTAGCATTCAGAAACGGTATTCGGCGCGTACCCCATAGGTGCGAGGCCGTGCCGCAAAGAAGCTCATACCATAGGGCTGGTACGTCGCTCGGTTCTGCGCATATTTCTTGTCGAAAGCATTGTCCACATAGAGGCCCAGACGCAACGCGTTACCCGGAGGGCTGACATAACCGGAGAAGTTTGCGACGACATAGCCCTTCTGCTGATCAAAACCGAGCTGTCCGCCGGCTCCCGGGGTAAACAGGAAGCGCGAGCGATATTGCGCGACGCCCGCCAGATTGGCTGACCAGTCGCCCAGTGCGAAGGTGTAGCTGCCGTTGACCGAAGCCGTAATGCGCGGCGCGTGCGGCAACCGCGTCCCCGAAAAGTCCAATGAGCAAGAGTACAGCGTGGCTCCGGGCGCCGTGGTATTGATCGTACCGGTGGGGTCGAAACAAACCGTCGATGCATTGGGATAGCTTAGATATATGATATGTTGATAGGCAAGCGAACCGCCCAGGACAAGGCCCTGCATTGGGTCACCATTGACTTCCAGCTCGGCGCCATAGCCTTCGGCCGCGCCGCTGTTCTGGGTCCGCTGGCCTCCACCCGTGGCATCAAGCACCTGAGCCTGCAAACCCTTGTTTTTATAGTAGAATATGGACAGGTTGCTTCTCAATTTACCGCCAAATGCCGAGTTCTTCACACCGACTTCGTGGTTGAAGACCTTCTCGGGATTGACCCTGTCAGCAGGAAACGCGGAGGGCGTACCAAAGCCGCCCGCCTTGAAGCCGCGGGTATAGCTATAGTAAATGTTGAGCGGGCCATTATCCCAAGCGACTACGAAGCGAGGCGTAAACGCGCGGAAGGATGCCGACTGTTTCGACATTGCGGGCGCGCCGAACAGTTGGAAGCCGGCATTATTCACGATGGTCAGGTCGCGCTTGTCATAGGTATAGCGGCCACCTGCTGTTACCTTAACCTGGTCAGTCACCTGATAGGTGCTTTCAACGAACGCTGAGACGGATTCGGTTTTGATCCGATCATCGGCACCTGGATACGCGCCCACGGCATTTAGCGCAAAATCATAAGCCGATCCCACGAGTGAAAAGCCAATGAAGCTCTTGTCGTAAAAATAGTTCACGCCGAACAGATAATTGAACCGGCCGTCCAGTTTGGAAGCAAGCTGCAGTTCCTGGGAGTAGGACTTGCCGCCGTTGCGATCCACCTGATAGAAGAAAATTGGTGCGGGCGTGAAGTCGGTTTCGCCTCGCTGGCGGCTAAGAGCCTGTCTTGAATCTCATGCGTAACGAGCGATGCGCCTGATGAGGACGATTGCGGCAGCGGCATAGAGTA
>NZ_JBANRK010000053.1:0-2213 GCF_037860795.1 Sphingobium mellinum
AGGATGAGAGAACAGCGTCAATCAAGATGAGAATCGCCACCTCCTGATCCGGCGTAGGGCGTAGCCCGGAGCCGGATCGGGAGGTGGCGATGGCGCCCTTTCCGGGGGTGTTTCTGATGGTTGCGGCCGGTCGGGTATTCAGAAGCATAACTTCGAGAGAGGGGATGCCGCGGATGCCGGGCCGCCACGTCAAGGATCATCAGATGAGGCTCTACATGAAGTTCCGACATTCCCATGCCGTGCCGGTGGCCGCCGCCAAAGCCGGCATCAGCCCGGCGACAGCCTATCGTATTGAGGGAGATCCTCGGCTTCCTTCCCAGAGACAAGCCCAGCGAGAGCGGCGGCGCCCGGATCCGTTAGCTGGGATATTCGAGGAAGAGGTCGTGCCCTTGCTCCAGGCGGCGCCTGGCGTCAGGGTGGTTGCCATTTTCGAGGAGATGCTGCGCCGGCATCCTGATCTCGATGCGGGTATCCGACGAACATTGGAGCGACGTATCCGGGCGTGGCGGGCCATTCATGGCCCCGAACAGGAAGTGATCTTCCGACAGACACATGAACCAGGACGGCTCGGCCTGTCGGATTTCACCGAGATGAAGGATGAGGAGGTAACGGTCGCTGGCGTGCCGCTCGACCATCGCCTCTACCATTTCCGTCTGATGTGGTCGGGCTTCGAACACGCCCATGTGATCTTGGGCGGCGAGAGCTATGTCGCGCTGGCCGAGGGGCTGCAAAACGCGCTGTGGGCCGTCGGCGGCGCCCCGGTCGAGCATCGCAGCGACAGCCTGTCGGCCGCGTTCCGCAACCTGGATACCGACGCCCGGCGGGATCTGACGTTGCGCTATGACGCCCTGTGCGAACATTATGGCATGACGTCGACGCGCAACAACCGCGGCATTGCCCATGAGAATGGCGGGATCGAGAGCCCACACGGGCATCTGAAGGCGGCGATAAAGGACGCACTGCTGATGCGCGGATCGCGGGACTTCGATGATCTGGCGAGTTACCGGCACTTCATCGACGAGGTCGTCAGCCGCAAGAACCGACGCAACGGCCCGCGCATCGACGCCGAGCGGGCGGTATTGCAACCGCTGCCCAGCGCCCGCACCAGCGATTATGAGGAGACGATCGTCACGGTCACTTCGACCAGCAGCTTCACTCTTCGCAAGGTGTTCTACACCGTGCCCTCACGGCTGATCGGTCACAGGCTACGGGTCCGGCTTTACGATGACCGGCTCGATCTGTTCATCGGCGGCACCCACCTGATGACATTGCCGCGCGGACGGTCCTTCAACAACGGCTCCCACGGCCATGTGGTCGATTATCGGCACGTCATCCACAGCCTGCGGCGCAAACCGATGGCCCTCCTGAAGCTGGTCTATCGTGACCAGCTGTTCCCACGGGAGCCTTATCGGCAGATCTTCGATCGGCTCATTGCCGCGTTGCCCGAACGGATCGCTTGCCGGCATATGGTCGAGCTGTTGGCCATGGCGCACGAAAGGGCCTGCGAAGCTGAACTTGCGGACCTGCTGGCCGCTGACGTGGCTGCCGACCGTCTCCCTGATATGGATGCCTTGCGGACACGCTTTGCTCCCGATCCGGCGGCGCTGCCCGATGTGGTGGTGGAGTTGGTCCCTCTTGCCACCTACGATGTTCTCCTGACGGGAGAAGCCGCATGAGCCGGAACGCACCCGCTATCGACGCCCAGCGCCTGAGCCTCATCCTCAACGACCTGCGCCTGCCGGCAATCAAACTGGTCTGGTCCGACTTCACCACGCGGGCCGACAAGGAAGGCTGGCCTGGCGCCCGTCTGCTCGCGGCGCTCGCCGAGCATGAGATCGCCGAACGGGATCGGCGCCGGATCGAACGGCATCTGGGCGAAGCTCGCCTGCCACCAGGCAAAACCCTCGACAGCTTCGCCTTCGACGCGGTGCCGATGATCTCGCGCGCCCAGGTTACAGCACTGTGTTCCGGCGATAGCTGGCTCGAAAAAGGCGCCAATCTCATCCTCTTCGGTCCACCGGGCGGGGGAAAAACCCATCTGGCGGCGGCAATCGGCCTCGCGCTGATCGAAAATGGCTGGCGCGTCCTGTTCACCCGCACCTCCGATCTGGTCCAGAAACTTCAGGTCGCCCGCCGCGAACTGGCGCTCGAGGCCGCGATCGCCAAGCTCGACAAATATCACCTGCTGGTCCTCGACGACCTCGCATATGTGA